>NZ_JAAXOY010000256.1 GCF_012396155.1 Cellulomonas septica
CCAGCAGCGGTGCGGCGGCGACCAGCAGCCGGGCGCCGCTGTCCCGCAGGACGAACTCGATCTCGCCCGCCTTGAACAGCAGGTGGACCGGCACGACGACCGCCCCGAGCGACAGCACCGCGTAGTAGACGCGCGCGAAGTCGGGGACGTTCGGCACGTGCACCGCGACCCGGTCGCCCGGTCCGACGCCCCGGTCCCGCAGCGCGCCCGCGTACGCGAGCGTCTGCTGCCACAGCGGCCCGTACGCGACGGTGCGGTCGCCGATGTGGACCGCGGTGCGGTCGGGGTGACGGCGGGCGGTCTCGGCGAGGATCGCGGCGACGGACATGGTGCCGTAGCCCTCTCCGTCGAGGGCGGGGTCGGTCGTCATCGGTGGCTCCCTTCGTGCGGTGCGCGGCTGGTGGGGTCGGTGGCGGCGTCCGGGGCGGTGCGGGGGCGGAGCTCGGCGCGGCCCAGCGCCGCGAGGTGCACCTCGTCGGGGCCGTCGGCCAGGCGCAGGGCTCGCGCCGCCGCGAACATCCCGGCGAGGGGGGTGTCGGCCGAGAGCCCGGCCGCACCGAAGAGCTGGATCGCGCGGTCGAGGATGCGCTCGACGGCCGACGGCACGGCGACCTTGATCGCCTGGATCTCCCGCATCGCCGCGCGGTTGCCGACGGAGTCCATGAGCCAGGCCGTCTTGAGCACGAGCAGCCGCAGCGCCTCGACGTCGACCCGGGACCGCGCGACCCACTCGCGCACGACGCCGCGCACGAGGTGCAGGGCGGGTCGTTGCCGCCCGAGCCGCCCGGCCTGACCCCCGACCCCGACGCCGACGCCCGCGCGCTCGCGAGCACGCTGCGCCTGCGCATCCTGCGGCTCTGCCTCGACGAGCCGCGCACCAACCGGGAGATCGCGGTCGCCCTCGACCGCAACCCGGCCACGGTGCTCCACCACGTCCGCACGCTCGTCGACCGCGGCTTCCTCGTCGCGCAGCCGGTCCGGCGTGGCACCCGCGGCTCGCGCGAGGTCCCGTACCGGGCGACCGGCCGGACGTGGCAGCTGCGTGACCAGGCCGGCATGGGCCGCACGCTGCTCAACGCGTTCTTCGAGGAGGTCGCGCTCGTCGACCCGGAGACCGTCAACCTGACGAGGCTCGGGCTGCGGCTCGACGCCGACGGGTACGCCGAGCTGGTCGCCCGGCTCGGGGAGCTCGCCGACGAGTTCGCCGCGCGCCCCGCGACCCCGGGCGGCACGGCGTACTCGCTGTTCGTCGCGGTCCACGAGGACGTCACGCGCGACGCCAGCGGGCGGCCCCGCGACGACGACGACCGCCGTGCGGAGCCGCGCCGCGTCGACGCCTAGTACCGGATCGCGTCGATCACCTTGACGCGTACCGCGAACACCGCGGGGACCAGCCCTGCGAGCGCCCCGACGAACGTCGCCGCCGCCATGCCGACGGCCGCCGCGGAGAACGGGAACGGCGGCATGTCCTGGATGCCGCCGCCGAACACGCGGTCCACGGGGATGTTCTTGACGATCGCGACGGCCAGGACGACGCCGACGAGGCCCGCGACGACGGTCGCGACGACCGACTCGAGCATCACGCCGAAGAACACCCGGCTCGACGTCGCCCCGAACGACCGGCGGATGCCGATCTCCCGGATGCGGTGCCGGACGGTGACCAGCGCGATGTTCACCAGCCCCAGCCCGCCGAGCAGCAGGGCGAACCCGCCGACGCCGATGCCGACCCACTTGGTGGCGCCGTCGATCGCGCTCGCGTCCCAGTCGTTGTCGCTCGACCAGACCTCGAAGCCCGGGACCGCGGCCTGGACGTCGCGGCGGATCTGCGTCTGCAGCGCGCGGTGCTCCTCGCGCGGGACCCAGGCCATGAGCTCGGGCATCGGCTGCCACGGCCCCATGCTCGCGGCGGCGGCGTCCCCGGCGCCGGTGAGCCAGCGCTCGTACTGGCCGTAGAGCACGAACGCGCTCGGCATCATCTCCGGGTACGGGTCGGCGGTGACGCCGATGATCGTCGCCAGCACGGGGTGGTCGCCGCCGATCTCGACGGTGGGGTGCGACGTGAGGTCCTCGAACCCGAGGTTCCGCAGGAACGTCTCGTTGACGACGAGCGACGGTGCGTAGGCGTCCGTGTCGGCGTCGGTGAACCACCGGCCCTCGTCGGGCACGAGGCGCATGAGCGTCCCGTACTCGGCGTCGACGGCCTGCATGTCGACCGGCTGCGTACCGTCGGGGAAGCGCGCCTCGAGCGGCGTGTAGAGCCGCCGGCTCGCGTGCTCGATGCCGTACCGCTCGAGCGTCTCGCGGTACGTCGCGTCGAGCCGAGCCGTGTCGGCCTGGGCGCTCTCGGTCCGCGGGCTCGCGCTGAACGTGATGGTCACGGAACGGCCGGTCTGCCGCTCCTGCTGCTCGCTGAACGACTGGCTCAGCATCGAGACGACCGCGGTGACGCCCGTGATCGCCGTGACGGCGCACGCGACGCCGATGAGCGCGAGCAGCACGCGCAGCTTGTGGATGCGCAGCTCGTCCCAGGCCTCGACGAGCGCGCCGACGATCCCGGTCATGCGTGAACCCCCTGAACGTCGTCGTCGGTGCTCGTGGGCGTGCCGGGCAGCAACCGCCGTTCGACGGCGCCGCCGCGGTCCGCGACCTGCGTCGGCACGTCGCCGACCCAGTGCGACCCGGTGTCGAGCGTGATCGGCACGAGCACGCCCTCGGCCAGGCGGTACTGCCGCTCGGCGCGCGCGGCGACGGCGAGGTCGTGCGTGATGGTGACGAGCGCCGCGCCGGTCTGCGACGCGATGTCGTCGAGGAGGTCCATGACCTCGCCGCCGGTCTCGACGTCGAGCGCGCCCGTCGGCTCGTCGGCGAGGATGACGCGCGGCCCCCGCACGAGCGCGCGGGCGATCGCGACGCGCTGCTGCTCGCCGCCGGACAGCTTCTCCGGCATGGTCTCGAGGCGGTCGCCGAGGCCGACACGGTCGAGCATCTCCGCGGCGAGCCGCGTGCGCGCCCAGAACTGCTTGCCGCGCGCGTAGAGCAGCGGAGCCGTGACGTTCTCGAGGGCCGTGCGGCCGGGCAGCAGGTTGAACTGCTGGAACACGAAGCCGAAGTCGCGTCCGCGGCGGACGGTCCGGGTGCGGCTCGACAGCCGCTGGATGGGCACGCCCTCGAGCAGGTACTCGCCCGTCGTGGGGGCGTCGAGGAGGCCGAGGATGTTGAGCAGCGTCGACTTGCCCGTGCCGGACCGCCCGACGATCGCGACGTGCTCGCCCGCGTCGACCGCGACGGTCACGCCGCGCAGGATGTGCAGCACCCGGTCGTCGGGCAGCACGACGGACCGCGTGACGTCCGTCAGCTCGAGCAGGCTCATCCGCCGCACACCGTCGGGTCGTACTGCGCCGGGTCGTTGCAGTCGACCTCGCCGTCCGCACCGCCGGGCACCGGGATGAACTGCAGGACCGTGTCGCCGAGCGCGAGGCCCTCGGTGATCTGGACGCTCGTGCCGTCGGTCAGCCCGAGCTTCACGGCCCGCTGCTCGGGCTCGTCACCCTCGGCCGCGACGACCCAGACGTTGCCGTTCTGCACGCTGCCCTGCACCGCCGTGACGGGGACGACGACCGCGTCCTTCGCCTCGCCGTTCGTGACCTGGAGCGACGCGCCGAGCCCGGCGAACGCGGTCACGCCGGCCGGGATCGCGCACGTGAGCGCGCCCGAGGTGCTGGTGGTCGCCCCGTTGTCGGGCTGCTGCCCGCCGCCCGTCGCGGGTGCGCCGATCCGCAGGCCCGTGCACTCGAAGGGTGCCGGCCCGCCGTTGAGCGTGACCTGGGCGGTCGTCGGTGCGCCGATGAGGCGGTACTGCTGGTCCGGCGTCAGCGTGCCGCTCACGGACAGCGTCCCGGGGGAGACCTTCGCGACCTCGTCGCCGACGGACAGCACCTGGTCCTTGAGCGTGGGCATCGCGAGCGTGCCCGCGACGGGCGCCTTGACGACCTCGACGGTCACCTTGGGCTTGCGCTCGGTCGTCGTCTGCTCGCCCGTCACGGGGTCGGTCTTGACGATCGGGTCCTGCGGAGTCTCCTGCCGGATCTCCAGCAGCGGCGTCCCGGCCTGGACGGCCGCGCCGTCGGCGGTCAGCACCTTGGCGACGGTGCCGGCGAGCGTGGCCCGCACGACCACGGCCGCGTCGGCGACGACCGCGCCCTGCACGGTGACGACGTTCGTGATGGTGCCGGTCTCGGCCGCCACGGTCGGCTCGGACACCGATCCCGTCGGCGTGAGCGCGTCGCTCGTCGTGTCGAGGTCGGCGCCGTCGAACGCGATCCGCACGAGCGCGACGGCGATGACCGCCCACACGAGCAGTCGTAGGGCCGGGAAGACGATCCGACGGGTGACGCCCACGGGCGGACTCCTCGCATGCAGGTGGTGGGGTGCGGAGGAACCGTACTGAGCCCGACCCGGGACGCGGATCCACCCCGGGTATGACAACCGTGTTACTCCGCGCCGAACACTACTGCGCGACGCGCACTAGCGCCACCACCTGCGGGATCAGGCGGCCGAGGGTCGAGAAGGCGGTGCCGGTCGGACGTGCCGCGCCGGACGGGCCGACGCGCGCCGACGACGTCGTGGCGTCCCCCGCACACTCGCTCGGACGACGTCGTCCGACCGTGGGGGGACGCGACACCGCGCCGCGGGGGACCCTGCGCC
>NZ_JAAXOY010000257.1 GCF_012396155.1 Cellulomonas septica
TTCTCGATCGACCAGAACGTGTGGGGCCGCGCCGTCGAGACCGGGTTCCTCGAGGACATCTGGAACGCCCCGACCAAGGACGTCTACACCTACACCGACGACCCGACGTTCCCGCCGGTCGCGGACGTGCCGGTCGTGGCGAGGGCGGCGTCACCGCCCCCGCCGCTCGCGTCCGGCACCGTCGGGTCGACGGGTACCGGCGGTTGCGGCGGGTCGGGCGGGTCGACGGGAGGTGCGTAGACGTTGAGCGCGGCGCACGTGACGTCCGCCCCCTCGTCGACGATCACGACGTCGCCCAGCACGGTCGCGCTGTCGCAGGTCCAGGTGGCGAACCGGTAGTCGGCGGGACCGTCGAGCCCCTCGGCCAGCCGGTACACGCCCGGCACGACGGGGATCGAGCGGACCGCGGCGCTGCCGCCCGGACCCCGCCACGTGCCCGTCGGGCCGGTCGCGACGAGCGTGAAGTCCGCCGGCTGCGCGGTGCCGCCGACGACGACCTTCTGGAGCGTGAGCGTCCCGCCGATCCACGTGTTGGTCGCGGTGCAGGTCACCTCGTCGTTGGCGGCGAGGTCGACGGTCCGGTCGACGACGGGGTGGTCGGGCCCGCAGTCCCACGCGACGAGGTCGTACCCGCGGCCGGCGACGTCGGTCCGCGCGACCTCGGAGAGCGTGTACGTGCCCGGCACGACGACGCCCGTCGCCTCGGGACCGCCGGACAGGCCGCTGAACGACGAGCCGCCCGGCGACGACGCGACGAGCGTCCAGTCCTGCGCGGCGGCCGGACCGCCGTCGACGGACTTGGCGAGCGTGAGCTGCGCGCCCGCCCAGCGGTTGGTGACGGTGCAGGTCACGTCGTCGCCGAGGGCGAGCGCGATCGACCCGTCGGACGCGACGGGCACGCTGCCGCCCGCGTCGTCGACGCACGCCCACCCGTCGGAGACGTAGTTCGTCAGCCCGATCTCGAGCAGCCGGTACGTGCCCGCCCCGACGGGCACGTCGGTGACGCTCACGGTGCCCGTGCTGCCGACGAGCAGTCCGCCGCTGCCGATCGCGAGCAGCACGAACGCGGTCGGCTGCGCGGGCCCGCCGCCGCGGTTGTCGAGCTGCTTCACGAGCGTGAGCTCGGGGGCGACGTCGGAGTTGACGATCGCGCACCGCACGTCGTCGGTGAAGGGTGAGCCGTCGGCGGCGGTCGCGGGGACCACGAGCACGCCGTCGGGCGCGTCGACGAACACCCCGCCGGCCTGGCAGATCCAGTCGGACGCCTCGTACCCGGGCGTCGTCGCGGGCGACTCGGCGAGCTGGTAGGTGCCGGGGGTGATCGCGACGCGCGTGACCGCGGGCGTGCCGGTGGTGCCGCTGAACGACGTGGGCCCGGTCGCCGAGAGGGTCCACTGCGACGGGGTCGCGGTGCCGCCCGCGTCGTTGGCGACGAGCTTGGTGAGCGTGAGGTGCGGCTGCGTGGCGACGTTGGTGACGGTGCACGTGACGTCGTCCCCGGCGGCGAGCGTCACGACGTCGCCCGCGACCGGGGCGGCGCCGCACGTCCAGCCGGACGCGGTGAACCCGGCGATCGTGGACTCCCCCAGCGTGTAGGCGCCGGCGGGCACGGGCACGCGCGTGGCGGCGGGCGAGCCGCTGACGCCCGAGACGGTCGCCTCCGGACCCGTCGCGGTGAGCGTCCACGCCGCGGGCGGGGCGCTGCTGCCCTCGACCTCCTTGACGAGGGTCAGGAACGCGCCGGACCACGTGTTCACGACGGTGCACACGACGTCGGCGGGCTGGTCGACGGTCACGACGTCGGCCGCGACGGGCGCGCCGTCGCAGGTCCACGGGCCCGCCGCGTACCCGGGCGGCCCGTCCTCGGACAGCGCCCACGACGAGCCCACGTCGACGGCCTGCCGCGTGACGGCGGGCGAGCCGGCGGGCCCGCTGAGGACGACGCCGTCCGGCGCGTCCACGGCCGTCAGCGTGAAGTCGCCGGGCAGCGCGGTGCCGCCGGCACGGTTGTCGACGACCTTGACGAGCGTGAGGCTGCCGCGCTCGATGGTGTTGGTGATCGTGCAGGTCACGTCCGCGCCGGCGGTGATCTCGACCGTGCCGAACGCACCGCCGCCCCCGCCGTCGCACACCCACCCCGACGCCGTGTAGTTGGTCGGCCCGGACTCGGCGAGCGCGTACGTCCCGGCGGGCACCTGCGCGCCGGTCACCGCGGGACCGCCCGAGACGCCCGACGCCGTGACGGGTCCCGTCGCGCTGAGCGTCCACGCCTGCGGGATCAGCGCCCCGCCCACCACCTGCTTGACGAGCGTGAGCGTCCCGCCGGTCCACGTGTTGGTGACGGTGCAGACCGCGTCGCCGTCGCCGTCGGCGAGCGTGAGCGTGCTGCCGCTGACGGTGCCCGCGGTGCACGACCACGCCGACGCCGTGTACCCGACCTGGGCGGCGGGCGTCGTGGGCGTCTCCGTGAGCGTGTACGTGCCGGACGGGACGGGCACCTCCGTGACGGTCGGCGAGCCGGACACGCCCTCGACGGTGCCGGGCGGGCCGGTCCCGGACAGGAGGAAGTCCGCGGTCGTGGCCGGGCCTCCGACGACCTCCTTGCGCAGGGTGACGAGGTGCGGCGTCGGCTCGGACCTCGCGTTCGTGACGGTGCACTCGACGTCCTGGGCGAGCGAGACCACCACGCTCGACGGGCCGGTCTGCGTGCCGCCCGTGCAGACCCAGTCGCCGGGCGTGTACCCCGACGGGCCGCCGGTCTCGGAGAGCTGGTACTCGCCGATCCGCACGGGTCCGCTCGCGGTGCCAGGGCCGGTGACGGTCGTGGGCCCCTGGGCCGTGAGGTCCCACGCGCTCGGCGACGCCGGACCGCCCGTCACGACCTTGCGGAGCGTGAGGCTCGGCTGGATCGCGTCGTTGCGGACCGTGCACGTGAGCGTGCCGTCGGCCGGGACGGTGACGGTCGGCGTCGGGTCGGTGAACGTGCCCGCCGCCCCGCAGTCCCAGCTCACGAACGCGTACCCGGGCACGCCGCCGGACTCGCCGATCGTGTAGTCGCCCGCGGGCACGACGAGCGACTGGATCCCGTTGAGCCCGTTCCCGGTGAACGTGTAGGCGGGGTCCTCGGTGCTCACCGCGGTCATGGTCCACAGCTCGCGGCGGCCCTCGCTCGCACCCGTGTCGAGGTTCTCGATCCGCTTGAACAGCGACAGCCGGCCGGTGACGTCCGGGTCCACCGCGGCCGCGGCCGGGGCGACCGCGCCCAGCACCGCGAGGACCGCGAGGAGCACGGTGGACACGACGGGAACGGCAGGGCGACGCACGGTTCCTCCCCCGCGGGCCGTGGCCGGCGCCGGACCCGCCCGTGCCCCATGCCGGACACGTCCCGTCGACTGTCACACGGACGGGCGATCTTCACGACCCGAGGCGCGCGACGTGCGTGCGGCCCCGGCAGCACGACGCGGACCGCGCGGGGCGCCCGCACGGTCCGCGTCGCCGCCGGCTCACTCGTACGCGACGGCGTCCAGCACCTTGAGCCTGGCCGCACGGGTCGCGGGCCACAGCGCGGCGAGCACCCCGACGAGCACCGCGAGCGCGACCATCCCGCCGAGGTTCGCCCACGGCACGGCGAGCTCGGAGAGCCCGTCGTCGGCGAACACGGTCGGCATCGTCGCGGCCAGCGCGACGCCGACGGCAAGGCCCAGCACCGTCCCGAAGACGGCGGTCAGCACCGACTCGACCGTCACCGTCCCGGCGAGCTGGAGCCGCCCGAGCCCGACGGCCCGCAGCAGCCCGATCTCCCGCGTCCGCTCGATCACGGACAGCGCGAGCGTGTTGACGATGCCCAGGACCGCGATGACGACGGACAGGCCGAGCAGCGCGTAGAGGATGACGAGCATCTGGTTCACCTGGTCGGCGAGGTTCGACACGAACTCGTCACGCGTCAGCACGGACACGACGACGTAGGGCGCGACGACGTCGGCGACGGCGTCCTGCAGCTCGGTCGCGCTGACGCCGGCGGCCGCGGTCACGAGGATCGTGTCGACCTGCTGCTGCTCGCGCGGGACGAGCGTGTCGAGGACGTCCTGCCCGACGACGAGCGGCGCACCGAGCACGTTCGTCGTGAACACCGCGACGACGGACAGGTCCTGCGGTCCGGCGGCCCCCGCGACGCTCAGCTCGTCGCCGACCTGCCAGCCGTGCTGGTCCGCGGCGGCCTCCGTGACGGCGACCTGCCCCGCGCCGAGCTGCTCGAGCGCGTCGAGCGACCCGTCGACGAGCTCGACCTCGACGGACCGGCCGAGCGTGCCGTCGGCCAGGCCGATCACGTAGTCGACCGCGGGGTCCTCGCCCGGCCCGGAGACGGCGAGCGGCGCGAACGCGACCGCGTCGGACGTCCCGGCCTCGGGCAGCGCCGCGACCTCGTCGACCGCGCCCGACGGGATGACCATGGTCGCCGAGCGGACCACGACGTCGGCGTTCGTCTGCGCCTCGACGACGCCCGTCACGGACTGCTGCGCCGACACCGCGATGACGGAGACCGCCCCCACGAGCGCCATGCCGATCATGAGCGCGCCCGCGGTGTTCGCGGCGCGGCGCGGGTTGCGCACGACGTTGCCGCGCGCGAGCCGGCCGACG
>NZ_JAAXOY010000258.1 GCF_012396155.1 Cellulomonas septica
CTCACGTGGCAGCCCGACCCCGACGACCCGCGCGGCCTCGACACCGGCCTGCGCCCCCGGCACGCCGCCGACCGCCCCGCGCTGGTCGACGCCGTCGCCGCCCTCATCGACCACACGCCCGGCGCCCCCGCCGGGCAGGAGGAGACACCATGACCGACGCAGTGCTCGTCCTCGAGGACGGCCGGACGTTCGCCGGGCAGGCGTACGGCGCCACCGGACGGACCCTCGGCGAGATCGTCTTCAACACCGGCATGACCGGCTACCAGGAGACCCTGACCGACCCGTCGTACCACCGGCAGATCGTCGTCATGACGGCGCCGCACATCGGCAACACCGGCGTGAACGACGAGGACCCCGAGTCGGGCCGCATCTGGGTCGCCGGCTACGTCGTGCGCGACCCCGCACGCCGGTCGTCGAGCTGGCGCGCACGCCGCACGCTGGACGAGGAGCTCGACGCGCAGGGCGTCGTCGGCATCAGCGGCGTCGACACCCGCGCCCTGACCCGGCACCTGCGCGAGCGCGGCGTCATGCGCGCGGGCGTCTTCTCGGGCGACGCGCTGGTCGGCCCCGAGGGCGACCGCCGCCCGGTCGACGAGCTGCTCGACGAGGTGCTCACCGCGCCCGCCATGGCCGGCGCCGACCTGGCCGGCGAGGTCTCGACCGACGAGGGCTACGTCGTCGAGGCGCTCGGCCCGGACGGCACGCCGCTCGACACGCCCGTCGCGACGGTCGCCGCGGTCGACCTCGGCATCAAGGCCATGACCCCGCAGCGGCTCGCCGAGCGCGGTGTGCGCGTGCACGTGCTGCCCGCGACCTCGACGATCGACGACGTCCTCGCGACGCAGCCCGACGGGGTGTTCTTCTCGAACGGCCCCGGCGACCCGTCGGCCGCGACGCACGAGGTCGAGCTCCTGCGAGACGTGCTCGACCGGAAGATCCCGTTCTTCGGCATCTGCTACGGCAACCAGCTGCTCGGCCGCGCGCTCGGCTACGGCACCTACAAGCTCGGATACGGGCACCGCGGCGTGAACCAGCCCGTGATCGACCGGGCCACCGGCAAGGTCGAGATCACCGCGCACAACCACGGGTTCGCCGTGGACGCCCCGCTCGACGGCGAGTCGACCGCTCCGCACGACGGCGGCCGCTACGGCCGGGTCGTCGTGAGCCACGTCGACCTCAACGACGACGTGGTCGAGGGCCTGCGCGCGCTCGACCTGCCCGCGTTCTCCGTCCAGTACCACCCGGAGGCGGCGGCGGGTCCCCACGACGCCGCCTACCTGTTCGACCGCTTCGTCGGGCTCATGACCGGCACCGACGACCCGACCACGAAGGGTGCCGCCTGATGCCCCGCCGCACCGACATCTCCAGCGTCCTGGTCATCGGGTCCGGCCCGATCGTCATCGGCCAGGCGTGCGAGTTCGACTACTCGGGGACGCAGGCCTGCCGCGTGCTCAAGGAGGAGGGCCTGCGGGTCGTCCTGGTCAACTCGAACCCGGCCACGATCATGACCGACCCGGAGTTCGCCGACGCGACCTACGTCGAGCCGATCACGACCGAGGTCCTCACGAGCATCATCGCCAAGGAGCGCCCGGACGCGATCCTGCCGACGCTGGGCGGCCAGACGGCCCTCAACGCGGCGATCGCGCTCGACGAGGCCGGCGTCCTCGCGAAGTACGACGTCGAGCTCATCGGCGCGAACATCCCCGCGATCCAGAAGGGCGAGGACCGCGAGCAGTTCAAGCAGGTCGTCGAGGTCTGCGGCGGCGAGTCCGCGCGGTCCGCGATCGTGCACACGATCGACGACGCCCTGGCCGCGGTCGAGGACCTCGGCTACCCGGTCGTCGTGCGCCCGTCGTTCACGATGGGCGGCCTCGGCTCGGGCATCGCGTACGACGAGGACGACCTGCGCCGCATCGTCGGCCAGGGCCTGCACTACTCGCCGACCACCGAGGTGCTCCTGGAGGAGTCGATCCTCGGCTGGAAGGAGTACGAGCTCGAGCTCATGCGCGACAAGCACGACAACGTCGTGGTCGTCTGCTCGATCGAGAACGTCGACCCCGTCGGCGTGCACACCGGCGACTCGGTGACCGTCGCCCCCGCGCTCACGCTCACCGACCGCGAGTACCAGAAGCTGCGCGACATCGGCATCGCGGTCATCCGCGAGGTCGGCGTCGACACCGGCGGCTGCAACATCCAGTTCGCGGTCGAGCCCACGACGGGCCGCGTCGTCGTCATCGAGATGAACCCGCGCGTGTCGCGGTCGTCCGCCCTCGCGTCGAAGGCGACGGGCTTCCCGATCGCGAAGATCGCCGCGAAGCTCGCGGTCGGCTACACGCTCGACGAGATCCCGAACGACATCACGGGCTCGACACCCGCGTCGTTCGAGCCGACGCTCGACTACGTCGTGGTCAAGGTGCCGCGGTTCGCGTTCGAGAAGTTCCCCGCCGCGGACCCGACGCTGACGACGACCATGAAGTCCGTCGGCGAGGCCATGGCGCTCGGCCGCAACTTCACCGAGGCGCTCGGCAAGGCGATGCGGTCGATCGACAAGAAGGGCTCGGTGTTCCACTGGGCCGGCGAGCCCGCGACGGGGGAGGCCCTCGACGCGCTGCTCGGGACGATCGGCCGCCCCACCGAGGGCCGGCTCATCGACGTGCAGCAGGTGCTGCGCGCCGGTGTCGACGTCGACGAGGTGTACGCGCTCACGGGCATCGACCCGTGGTTCCTCGACCAGGTGCAGCTCATCAACGAGGTCGCCGCCGAGACGGCCGAGGCTCCGGCGCTCACCCGCGAGGTGCTCGCGCACGCCAAGCGGCACGGCCTGTCGGACGCGCAGGTCGCGCAGCTGCGCGGCACGACCGAGGACGCGGTGCGCGGCGCCCGCCACGCGGTCGACCTGCGGCCCGTCTACAAGACGGTCGACACGTGCGCCGCGGAGTTCGCCGCGCTCACGCCGTACCACTACTCGTCCTACGACGAGGAGACCGAGGTGCGGCCGCGCGAGCGTCCGGCGATCCTCATCCTCGGCTCGGGTCCGAACCGCATCGGTCAGGGCATCGAGTTCGACTACTCGTGCGTGCACGCCGCGCTCGCGCTCAAGGGCGAGTTCGAGACCGTCATGGTCAACTGCAACCCCGAGACCGTGTCGACGGACTACGACACGTCCGACCGGCTGTACTTCGAGCCGCTGACGTTCGAGGACGTGCTCGAGGTCTACCAGGCCGAGCTCGCGGCGGGCCCGGTCGCGGGGCTCATCGTGACGCTCGGCGGCCAGACGCCGCTGTCGCTCGCGCAGCGCCTCGCGGACGCCGGGCTGCCGATCCTCGGCACGCCGCCGTCGGCCATCGACGCCGCGGAGGACCGCGGCGAGTTCGGCAAGGTGCTCGAGGCCGCGGGCCTGCCCGCGCCGGCCTTCGGCACGGCGACGACGCTCGCCGGCGCCCGCGAGACCGCGCGCCGCATCGGCTTCCCGGTGCTCGTGCGCCCGTCCTACGTCCTCGGCGGTCGCGGCATGGAGATCGTCTACGACGAGCACCAGCTCGCCGAGTACGTGCAGCGCGCCCTCGACAACGCCGCCGACGGCGGCCGCGCCGGGACGCTCCCGCCGCTGCTCATCGACCGCTTCCTCGACGACGCGATCGAGATCGACGTCGACGCGCTGTTCGACGGCGAGGAGCTGTTCCTCGGTGGCGTCATGGAGCACATCGAGGAGGCCGGCATCCACTCCGGCGACTCGGCGTGCGCGCTGCCCCCGGTGACGCTGTCGACGTCCGAGCTCGAGCGCATCCGCCTGTCCACCGAGGCGATCGCCCGGGGCGTCGGCGTGCGCGGCCTGCTCAACATCCAGTTCGCGCTCGTCTCCGACGTGCTCTACGTCCTCGAGGCGAACCCGCGCGCGTCGCGGACCGTCCCGTTCGTGTCGAAGGCCACGGGCGTCTCGCTCGCGAAGGCCGCGGCGCTCGTCATGGCGGGCCGGTCGATCGCCGACCTGCGCGCGGCGGGCCTGCTGCCCGTGCAGGACGCGAGCGTGCTCGACCTCGACTCGCCGGTCGCCGTCAAGGAGGCCGTGCTGCCCTTCAAGCGGTTCCGCACCGCCGAGGGCGTCGTGGTCGACACGGTCCTGGGTCCGGAGATGCGCTCGACGGGCGAGGTCATGGGGTTCGACGTCGACTTCCCGACCGCGTTCGCGAAGTCGCAGGAGGCGGCGTTCGGCGGCCTCCCGACGAGCGGCACCGCCTTCATCTCGGTGGCGGACCGCGACAAGCGCTCGATCGTCTTCCCGGTCAAGCGGCTCGCGGAGCTGGGCTTCGAGATCCTCGCGACCGAGGGCACCGCGGCGGTCCTGCACCGCTCCGGCATCCGCTCGCGCGTCGTGCGCAAGTACTCGTCCGGCCGGGGCGCCGACGGCGAGCCGACGATCGTCGACCTCATCACGGCCGGCGACGTCGACATCGTCGTGAACACGCCGTCGGGCCAGGGCGCGCGCGCCGACGGCTACGAGATCCGCGCCGCCACGACGGCCGCCGACAAGGCGATCGTCACGACCGTGCAGCAGCTCGGTGCGGCTGTGCAGGCGATCGAGGCGGCCCAGGCCGGGCCGTTCGCGGTGACGAGCCTGCAGGAGCACGACGCCGCGGCGGACCAGCGGCGCGCGCAGGCGGCCGTGGTGACCGCGTGACG
>NZ_JAAXOY010000259.1 GCF_012396155.1 Cellulomonas septica
TCGGCCTGGTCCACGAGGCTGTTGACGCGCGACGTGAAGCCGGCCGGGTCCGTGACGTAGCCGTCCTCGTTGACGTACATCGCGATGCGCAGGACGTCGGCCTTCCAGTCGTTCGCCAGGGTGTCGACCGACGTCTGCCGGGCGCTACCGGACGCGACGACGGCGGTGCGCCGGAGGGACCCCTCCCCTGGCGCACCGCCGTCGTCGTCACGTCACCCGGACCGGCAGGTGACGCGACCCCGCACCCTGCGACGAGGTCCGCTCGGGCGGCCTGCTGGACCGTCCGAGCGGACCCTCGTCACAGGTGCGGCAGGACGTGCCGGACGTACCGCTCGGCGATGGTGGCGAGCGTCTGGTCGCCCGGCGCGGACCACACGGACTCGTGGAAGATCTCCACCTCGACGTCCCCGGTGTAGCCCGCGTCGCGGACCCAGCCGGTGATCGTGGCGAAGTCGACGTACCCGTCGCCGACGTGCCCGCGCGAGAGCAGCGGGTCGGACGCGAGCGGCAGGATCCAGTCGCACACCTGGTAGCCCGCGATCCTGCGCGCCGCTCCCGCCCGGGCGATCTGGCGCTGCAGGTCGGGGTCCCACCACACGTGGTAGGTGTCGACGACGACGCCCACGACCTCGGCCGGGAACGGCTCCGCGATGTCGAGCGCCTGGCCCAGGGTCGAGATGACCGCGCGGTCCGCCGCGAAGATCGGGTGCAGCGGCTCGAGCACGAGCCGCACACCGTGACCCGCGGCGAACGGCGCGAGCTCGCCGATCCGGTCGGTGACGCGCTGGCGGGCGGCGACGAGGTCGCGCGCCGGGTCGGCGTCGCCTCGGTCGGGGTAGGGCAGCGCCGGTCCGCCCGGCGCGCTCGCCGCCGGCAGACCGCCGACGACCATGACGAGCTCGCGCGTGCCGAGCGTCGCCGCCTCGACGATCGCGCGACGGTTGTCGTCGAGCGCCGCCTGCGCGGCCGCGTCGTCGTCCGTGGTGAGGAAGCCGCCGCGGCACAGCGACGACACGCGCAGACCGGCGTCCTCGATGATCCGCGCCGCCTCGACGGCGCCGACCTCCTGCACGCGGTCGCGCCACGGCCCGATCGACGACAGGCCCGCGCGCACCGCGCCGTCGACGGCCTCGCGGAGCGTCCAGTGCTTCGTCGTGGCGGTGTTCAGCGACAGGCGCGACAGGTCACCCGGCACGGTGCCCGCGCGGACGTCCTGCGCCCCCGCGGCCACGTCTGCGCCCTCCGCCGCGAGCTCGGTCGTCACAGCGAGATCTCGGGGACCGGGAGCCGGCGCCCCTCCGCCGACGACTGGAGCCCGAGCTCCGCGAGCTGGACGCCGCGTGCCGCCGACAGCAGGTCGAACCGGTGGGTCCGGCCCGCCGCCACGTCGCGGAGGAACTCCTCCCACTGCAGCTTGAACCCGTTGTCGAGGTCCGCGTTCGCCGGGACCTCGAGCCACTGGTCGCGGAACGGCTCGGTCACCGGCAGGTCGGGGTTCCACACCGGCTTGGGCGTGTGCGCACGCTGCTGCGCGACGCAGTTGCGCAGCCCCGCGACGGCCGAGCCGTGCGTGCCGTCGACCTGGAACTCGACGAGCTCGTCGCGGAACACGCGCACCGCCCACGACGAGTTGATCTGCGCGATCACCGGGTCGCCGCCCGGCGTCTCGATCTCGAAGATCCCGTACGCCGCGTCGTCGGCGGTCGCCGCGTACTCGCGGCCCTGCTCGTCCCAGCGCGTCGGGATGTGCGTCACGGCCTGCGCGTTCACCGTCCGGACCTGCCCGAGGATCCCCTCGAGCACGTAGTTCCAGTGGCAGAACATGTCGACGACGATGCCGCCGCCGTCCTCCTTGCGGTAGTTCCAGCTCGGCCGCTGCGCCTCCTGCACGTCCCCCTCGAAGACCCAGTAGCCGAACTCGCCGCGCAGCGACAGGATCCGGCCGAAGAAGCCCTCGTCGACGAGCCGGCGCAGCTTCACCAGGCCGGGCAGGTAGAGCTTGTCGTGCACGACGCCCGCGGTGACGCCCGTCGTCTCGCGCAGCCGCGCGAGGTCGATGGCCTCCTCGAGGGTCTCCGCCGTCGGCTTCTCCGTGAAGATGTGCTTGCCGGCCTTCATCGCGGCCGTGAGCGCCGCGTAGCGGCGCGACGTGACCTGGGCGTCGAAGTAGACGTCGACCGTCGGGTCGTCGATCACGGCGTCGGCGTCGGTCGTCCAGTGCTCGACGCCGTGCAGCGCGGCGAGGTCCCTGACCTTGTCGGCGTTCCGGCCGACGAGGATCGGCTCGACCTGCAGGCGCGTCCCGTCCTCGAGCGTGACGCCGCCCTGGTCGCGGATCGGCAGGATCGAGCGGACGAGGTGCTGCCGGTAGCCCATGCGGCCGGTGATGCCGTTCATGGCGATGCGCAGGGTGCGGGACGTCATGGTCGCTCCGAGGTTCAGGACCGCGTTGTCGGTCGGAGGGGAATGCGCTTTCCAGCGTAGCGCAGGACCCGACGGAGTCAAGTGCCGATCAGCCCGGAGGGACCCGAGCCCTCCGTCGCGGAGGTCCGGCGACGGCGAGCGCACCGGTCCTGCTTCCCGGACCCGCGAGCCCTCCGTCGCGCGCGGACGGCGACGGTGAGCGCGCCGGTCCTGCTCCGTGGACCCGCGAGCCGCGCGTCGCGCGGGGGCAGCGACGGTGAGTGCGCCGGTCCTGCTCAGTGGACCCGGGAGCCCTCCGTCACGCCGGGACGGCGACGGTGAGCGCGCCGGTCCTGCTCCGCGGAAGCGCTCGCCGATCAGACGACGCCGGCGTGCTCGCCGGGCGCTTCGGGCGCGAGCCGCTTCCGCAGGTCGACGACCGTGAGTGCGCGGCGGTGCCTCGTCGCGTTGCGGACTCGTTCTTCGGTGTCAGACGACGGCGAGCGTGCGCAGGTGCGCCTGGACCTCCCGGCGGAGCATCTCGGACTCGGAGAGGTCGTCGCCGAAGACCTGCCGCACGGCCAGCAACCGCCCGGGCAGCCCGTCCAGCGGCCCTGCCGCGGCCGAGGCGAGCACGTCCGCCAGCGGGTCGTCGAGCGTCACGCGTCGACCTGCGACCTCGAGCCCCGTCTGCGTCGTCGCGTGCACGTACGACATCCACGCAGCCAACGTCGCCGCCGCGGCCGTCGGTACCGCCCCTGCCGCGAGCCGGTCGCGCACGGTGCCCAGGAGGCGCTGCGGCAGCTTTGCGGAACCGTCCATCGCGACCTGCACCGTCGTGTGACCGGTGTTCGGGTTGGCGAACCGGGTGAGCACGTCCTCGCGGTACTGCGCCAGGTCGAGCCCGTCGGGTGCCTGGAGCGTCGGCAGGACGTCCTCGTCGACGAGCGAACGGACGACTGCCTCGAGCGACGGGTCGGCGACGGCCTGGGCGATCGTCTCGTAGCCTCGGAGCGCTCCGAGGTAGGCCAGCGTGGAGTGCGACGCGTTGAGCACCCGCAGCTTGGCCCGCTCGTACGGCGCGACGTCGGCGGTGAGCGTGGCGCCGGCGAGCTCCCAGGCGGGTCGGTCGCCGGCGAACGTGTCCTCGACGACCCACTGCGAGAACGGCTCGCCGACGACGAGCCCCTGGTCCTCGAGGCCGGTCAGGCGGACGGCTTCGGCCCGGTGCTGGTCGGTCGTCGCCGGGACGATGCGGTCGACCATCGTCGACGGGAACGCCACGGACGTGGACACCCACGCGGCCAGGCGGTCTCCTCCCGGGACGGCCGCGAGGATCGCGTGCACGAGGCCGGCGACGACCGGCCCGTTCTCGGCGAGGTTGTCGCAGCAGACCACGGTCATCGGTCCCGCGTCGGACCGGTGGCGCTGCGCGAGCCCTCGGACGAGCAGCCCGATCGGGGACCGCGCCGGCCGCTCGGGCGCGGCGCCCGCGAGCTCGGCGGTGAGCGCGTCGACGTCGGACGCGAGGTCGGGGTCGGCGAGGTCGGGCCGTCCGTCCGCGGCGCGGCGGTAGCCCTTCTCGGTGACGGTCAGCATGACGACGTGCGTGGTGGGCGCTGCGATCGTGCGGACGACGTGCGGCGTGCCGGTGCCGGGGAAGGCGACGTCGCGCAGCGAGCCGATGAGGCGGAGGGACGTCTCGTCCGCGCCCTTGGTGAGGACGCCGTACAGCCCGTCCTGCGGCGCGAGCTGGTCCGCCACCCGCGCGCTTCGTTGCGTGACGCCGAGGATGCCCCAGCCCGTGGCGCCCGTGGCGGCTGCCGCGTCCTCGGTGTACACCGCCTGGTGCGCGCGGTGGAACGCGCCGAGCCCGAGGTGCACCAGGCCGACCGTCGTCGAGGCGGGGTCGACGGCAGGACCGCGGACCGGGGTGCGTGCGGCCGGCCCGGCGTGGGACGGGTCGGTGCCGGACGGGTCGGTGCCGGACAGGTGGGTGCCGGACAGCGTCGTGCGGCTCAGGCGGGGCGTCATCGGTCGCTCTCCGTGGTCGGCAGATGGGGTGCGGTGCTGGTCGAGCTGCGGACCACGAGCTCGACCCGCAGGCGGACGGGGGCGGGGTCGTCCGTGCTCGTGCCGCCCGTCATCCCGTTCGGCGCGGCCGAGCCCGTCGTGGAGGCGGCTCCTGACGTGGTCGCCGCACGCGGCGGCGCTGCGGCGCTCGAGGCCCCTGCCGGGCGGGTGCTGCCCGCGCTCACGCCCGCGATCGCGTCG
>NZ_JAAXOY010000026.1 GCF_012396155.1 Cellulomonas septica
CCTAGGGCCGCGGCGATCGCGCGCTCGGCGGGCGTCTGCCGGCCGGCGCGCAGGCCGCTCGCGACGAGCAGGTCGACCGACTCGCGACCGAGGCGGGCGAGCGGCACGGTCACCGTCGTGAGGGCCGGGGACACGAGCGTCGCGGCGGGGATGTCGTCGTAGCCGACGACGGAGACGTCCTCCGGCACGCGCAAGCCGCGGGCCTGGAGCCGGTTGAGGATGCCGAGCGCGACGAGGTCGTTGTGCGCGAGGACCGCCGTCGCACCGCTCGCC
Organism: Cellulomonas septica; assembly: GCF_012396155.1. GTDB lineage: Bacteria > Actinomycetota > Actinomycetes > Actinomycetales > Cellulomonadaceae > Cellulomonas > Cellulomonas septica. The sequence goes on from NZ_JAAXOY010000026.1 coordinate 274, forward strand.
GCGACGAGGTCGGCCGCCGCGACGCCGCCCGCGAACACCGGGGCGAAGTGACCGAGGTCGACCACCTCGACGTCGCTGAGGCCGTGCGACACGTCCCGCAGCCCGTGCCGGCGCCGGGTGTCCGACCACGAGTCGGTCGGCCCGCCCGCGTAGGCGAGGCGCCGGTGGCCCAGCGCGTGCAGGTGCGTGACGGCCTGTCGGACACCGTCGGCGTTGTCGATCACGACGGAGGGCAGCGTGCCGTGCTCACGGTTGACCAGGACGAGCGGGACCTCCTCCGCGAGGCGGTCCAGGTCGGCGTCGGCCATCCGCGGGGAGCAGAGGATCGCGCCGTCCACCTGACCGCCCAGGTGCGCGACCAGCTCGGACTCCATGCGCGGGTCCTCCTCGGCGTCCGCGACGAAGACGGCGTGGCCGAGCGTCCGGGCGCGCGCCTGCACCCCCTTGGCGACGGCGGCGAAGAACGGGTTCTCGAGGTCGGGCACGACGAGGCAGAGGTTGCCCGTGCGTCCGGTGATGAGCTCGCGCGCCGCGCGGTTGGGCCGGTAGCCGAGCTCGCGCGCGGCGCGCTGCACCTGCTCGCGACGCTCGGGCGCGACGAGGTCGGGGGCGCTCAGCGCCCGGGACGCCGTGGCAGGGGACACCCCTGCCAGGCGTGCGACGTCGCGCAGCGTCACCACCACAGGTGCCCTCCTCCCGGTCGTGCTGCTCGGTCGACGACGAGTCGATGGCGCAGCGATGAATGCGATTGCAGCACGTCTGAGACCTGCGGGACAACCCGTTCCCACGATTCGAACAGATGTGCGGCGAGACCTTGCGGATTGAGCGTCCACCTGCTTGGCTCGGCGATGAAACCGATTGCACGCCGTTCATGGCATCGCCTCGCCGATGCGCGACCGGCTCGACGAGGAGGTCGCACCGATGGCGCCCGCCGACTGGCCCCTTCACCCCGACCGAGCGCTGCCGAGCGACCCCGTCGTCCGTCCCATCGCACGGGAGATCGTCGACCAGACGCTGCGGCTGCCGATCGTCTCGATGCACGGCCACGTCGACGCCGGCCTCCTCGCGCGCGACGATCCGTTTCCCGACCCTGCCGCGCTGCTCGTGGTCCCCGACCACTACCTCGTCCGCATGCTCGTCTCGCAGGGAGTCCCGCACGACGCGATGGGCGTCCCGCGACTCGACGGGCGTCCGGTCGAGGCGGACCCGCGTGCCGTCTGGCGGACCTTCGCGTCGCACTGGCACCTGTTCCGCGGCACGCCCACGCGGTACTGGATGGAGCACGTGCTCGTGGACGTGCTCGGCGTGCGGGAGCGACTCTCGGCCGACTCGGCCGACCGCGTCTACGACCACCTGGTGGAGCGCCTCTCGGACCCGGCCTACCGGCCACGGGCGCTGTTCGAGCGGTTCGGGATCGAGATTCTGGCGACGACCGACCCGGCGACCTCGACGCTGCCCGACCATGCCGCGCTCGCGGCCGAGGGCTGGGGCGACAAGGTCGTGCCGACCTTCCGGCCCGACGCGCTCCTGCACGTCGCGCGCCCGGGCTGGCGTGCCGATGTCGAGCGGCTGGGCGCGGTGACCGGCACGACCATCGGGAGCTACCGGGACCTGGTGTCGGCGCTCGAGGAGCGCCGCCGGGCCTTCGTCGCGGCCGGCGCGCGAGCGACGGACCACGGGCACCTGTCCGCCGACGCCGTGCCGCTCGACGACTCGGTCGCGGAGAGGATCGTCGCCGATGCGCTGCGGGGCCGGGTCGACGAGCGGGACGCGGCGGCCTTCTCGGGTCACATGCTCTTCGAGATGGCGCGCATGTCCACCGAGGACGGGCTCGTCATGCAGCTCCATCCCGGCGTGCTCCGGGACCACGACCCGGCGGTGTTCGCGGCGCGAGGGCCGGACGTCGGCTACGACATCCCCGTGCCGACCGAGTACGTGCACGCCCTGCGCCCGCTGCTCGAGTCGTTCGGGCACCACCCGAACCTGCGGCTCGTGCTGTTCACGGTCGACGAGGACACCTTCAGCCGTGAGCTGGCCCCGCTGGCGGGCGTGTACCCGGCCGTCCGGCTGGGTGCGCCCTGGTGGTTCCTCGACACCCCGGACGGCATGCGGCGGTACCGGGAGGCCGTCACGGACACGGCGGGCCTCTACAACACGACCGGCTTCGTGGACGACACGCGCGCGTTCTGCTCGATCCCGGCCCGCCACGACCTCGCCCGCCGGATCGACGCCGGCTTCCTCGCGCGGCTGGTGGCCGAGCACCGGCTCGACCTCGACGAGGCGATCGAGTCCGCGGTCGACCTGGCCTACCGGATCCCGCGGGAGGCGTATGCTGCTCCGAAGACGGGAAACGCTTTCCCGCTCGAGCCGGCCCTGGCCACCGCTGCGAAGGAGCACGCGTGAGCGACACCGACATCCTCGACCGTCTCGGGGCGCACCGCCTCGTGCCGGTGGTCGTCCTGGACGACGCGGCGCACGCCGACCCGCTCGCGAAGGCGCTCGTGGCCGGCGGGCTGCCGGTCGCCGAGGTGACCTTCCGGACCGCCGCGGCTCCCGACGCGATCCGCGCGATGAGCGCCCGTGGCGACGTGCTCGTCGGCGCCGGGACCGTCCTCACCGTCGCGCAGGTCGACCAGGCGGTCGCGGCGGGCGCCCAGTTCGTCGTCTCGCCCGGGACGAGTCGCGCCGTCGTCGAGCGGTGTCAGGAGCACGGGGTTCTCGCGCTCCCCGGGGCCGTCACCGCGACCGAGGTCATGGCCGCGCTCGAGCTCGGCGTGTCGACCGTCAAGTTCTTCCCCGCCGGATCGTCGGGCGGAGCCGCCGCGGTCGCCGCGCTCGCCGCTCCGTTCGGTGGCGTCGGCTTCGTGCCGACCGGCGGCATCGGCCCCGGCAACCTCGCCGAGTACCTCGCGCTGCCGAGCGTCCGCGCCGTCGGGGGCTCCTGGATGGTGCCGAAGGACCTCGTCAACGCAGGCGACCTCGACGGCATCCGCGCCCTCACCGCGGCGGCCGTCGCCCTCACGACGACGGGGTCGTGACCCGCCCCGCGGCACGACCCACCGTCTCGTCCACCCGTCCTGACCGTCCGGCGGCCGGTTCCTGACGGCCCGCGGGACGACCGCCCGACCGCCGTCCTCCGGGACCGCACGACAGCACGAGGAGCTGACCCATGTCCGACCTGGTGATCCGCCCGGCCGAGGAGACGCGCTACGACGCGGTGTCGCTCGGGGAGGTCATGCTGCGCCTCGACCCGGGAGAGGGCCGCATCCGGACGACGCGGTCCTTCCGCGTGTGGGAGGGCGGCGGCGAGTACAACGTCTCGCGCGGCCTGCGACGCGCCTTCGGGCTGCGGACAGCGATCGTGACGGCGCTCGCGGACAACGAGGTCGGCCGGCTCGTCGAGGACTGCATCCTCACGGGCGGTCTGGACACGCAGTTCGTCAAGTGGGTCCCGTACGACGGCGTGGGGCGGGCCGTGCGCAACGGTCTCAACTTCACCGAGCGAGGCTTCGGCGTCCGCGGCGCCGTCGGCGTGAGCGACCGCGGCCACACCGCCGCCGCGCAGCTGGCGCCCGGGGACATCGACTGGGAGCACCTGTTCGGCGACCTGGGCGTCCGCTGGTTCCACACCGGCGGGATCTTCGCGGCGCTCTCGGACAGCGCTGCCGAGACCGTCATCGAGGCCGTCACGGTCGCGCGCAAGCACGGGACGGTCGTCTCCTACGACCTCAACTACCGGCCGAGCCTCTGGAAGGCGATCGGCGGTCAGGCCCGCGCACAGGAGGTCAACCGCGCGATCGCCCCGTTCATCGACGTGATGATCGGCAACGAGGAGGACTTCACCGCCTCGCTGGGCTTCGAGGTCGAGGGCGTCGACGAGAACCTCAGCGAGCTCGAGATCGGCTCGTTCGCCGCGATGATCGACCGCGTCGCCGAGGCGTACCCGAACTTCAAGGTCATCGCGACGACCCTGCGGACGGTCCGGAGCGCGTCGGTCAACGACTGGGGCGCGCTGGCCTGGTCCCGCGAGACCGGTGTCGTCCGAGCGACCCACCGCGAGCGGCTCGAGATCCTCGACCGCGTCGGCGGGGGCGACTCGTTCGCGTCCGGGCTCGCGTACGGACTGATCGCCGGCGAAGGGCTCGCGACCGCCGTCGAGTACGGCGCCGCGCACGGCGCGCTCGCCATGACGACGCCCGGCGACACGACGATGGTGACGAAGGCCGAGGTGCTCAAGCTCGCCGGCGGTGGCGGCGCCCGCGTCGACCGCTGACCGAAACCGGTCGCACCGGTCGCACCGGCTGACCGCGCCGGCAGCACACGCCCCGCTCGGGTCACGCCGGGCGGGGCGTGGTCGTCCTCGCGGAGGCTGACCGTGGCCTGTGACGCACCGGCGGTCAGGAGACGACGCCGATGGTGGCGACGGCGCCGATGGTCGGTCGGTGTGGGCGCGGACGGCCGGGTGATGGCTCGGATCCCCGGGTGATGGCTCGGATCCCAGGGTGATGGCTCGGATCCCCGGGTGATGGCTTGGATCCCCGAGTGATGGCTGGGACCCCCGGGTGAGGGCGCGGACGTCGGCGCCGGAGCCGGCGGTCGGGTGTCGCGCGGAGGCTCGGGTGACCGAGCTGACGGTCGGTGGCGGCGCCGACCGTCAGGTGACGGCGCCGAGCTGCCAGGGGACGAACTCGTCGGCGCCGAGGTCGAGCTCCTCGGAGACGGTCTGGCGCCCCGACGCGACCTCGATGATCAGGTCGAACAGCTCCTCGCCGAGCGACGCGACGGTCGCCGTGCCGTCGACGATCCGCCCGGCGTTGAGGTCCATGTCCTCGCGCATCCGCAGGTAGGTCGCGGTGTTGGTCGCGACCTTGATGGACGGTGTCGGCTTGCAGCCGAGGACGGACCCGCGGCCCGTGGTGAAGACGACGACGGTCGCGCCGCCCGCGACGATGCCCGTCACGGACACCGGGTCGTAGCCGGGCGTGTCCATGAAGGTGAACCCGCGGGCACGGACGGGCTCGGCGTACTCGTACACGGCCGTGAGCTCGGCGGTGCCGCCCTTGGCGACGGCGCCGAGCGACTTCTCGAGGATCGTCGTGAGCCCGCCGGCCTTGTTGCCGGGCGACGGGTTGTTGTCGAGGGTGCCGCCGCCGGCCGCGGTGTACTGCTTCCACCAGTCGATGCGGTCGAGCAGCTTCTGGCCGACGTCGCGGGACGCGGCGCGTCGCAGCAGGAGGTGCTCGGCGCCGAACACCTCGGGGGTCTCGGCCAGGATCGACGTGCCGCCGCGCGCGACGAGCAGGTCGGACGCGTACCCGAGAGCGGGGTTGGCGGTGATGCCGGAGTACCCGTCGGAGCCGCCGCAGTTGAGGCCGAGCACGAGCTCGGACACGGGGGCGGGGGAGCGGCGCAGCGCGTCGATCGCCGGGAGCATCTCCTCGATGGCGGCGACGCCGGCGCGGACGGTCGCGCGGATGCCGCCGTTCTCCTGGATGACGAGGGTGCGGACGGGCTTGTCGGCGGGCAGGTCGAGGCCGTCGAGCAGCGACTGCGCGGGCAGCATCTCGCAGCCGAGGCCGAGGACGAGCAGGGCGGCGATGTTGGGGTGGTCGGCGTACCCGCGCAGGGTCCGCCGCGTGATCTGGGCGCCCTCGGACGTGGGGACCAGCCCGCAGCCGGTGTCGTGGGTGAGGGCGACGACCCCGTCGACGTGCGGGAACGCGTCGAGCGCGCGGCCGCGGAACTGGTCCGCGACGAGCCGCGCGGTGGACGCGGAGCAGTTCACGGACGTGACGATGCCGACGTAGTTGCGGGTGCCCCAGCGCCCGTCGGCCCGCCGGTAGCCGTCGAACGTGCGCGCCGGTCCGTCGGGCGTGGGCAGGGTGACGCGCGCGGTGCCGAACTCGTACTCGCGGTCCTCGTCGTCCATGCCGAGGTTGTGCGTGTGCACGTGGTCCCCGACGGCGATGTCGCGCGTGGCGCGCCCGATGGACTGCCCGTACTTGCGCACCTGCTCGCCGGCGGCCACCGGTCGCAGCGCGAGCTTGTGCCCGCGCGGCACGCTCTGCCGGACGACCAGGACCGGACCGTCGGCGGCAGCGGGGGCGGACGCGTCGCCGTCGCCGATCACGGTGAGCGTGGCGTCGCCGAGGGGGCTCCCCGGCACCGCCGCTGGCACACCGACGGCAGTGGCGGGGACAGCGCGGGCCTCGTCGGTGGACCCGAGGCGGAGGACCGTGCCGTCCTGCAGGTCGCGCGTCGCGACGCCGACGTGGTCGTCGGGCCGCAGCACGAGCACGGCGTCGGCCAGGGCGGTGGTGGCTGTCATCGTCGAGAGCCCCTTCGAGGAGGAAGATGCTCAGGATACCGCTTTCCCACCACGCCGAGCAGCCCGCTGATCAGCGTCGGCCCATCCCGTGCCGGACTGTGCCACCGCTGTGACACGGCGAGCCCCTACCCTTGCGACCATGGCGGGATCGGTGACTCTCAGCGACGTCGCGCGCGAGGCGGGCGTGTCGTTGGCGACCGCGTCGCGCGCCATCAACGGCAGCGCGAACCGCACGGTCCGCGCCGACCTCCGCGACCGGGTGCTCGCCGCCGCGGCCAAGCTCCGCTACACCCCCGACGCCAACGCGCAGGCGATGGCGCGAGGCCGCACGACGTCGCTCGGCCTCGTCGTCCACGACATCGCCGACCCCTACTTCTCCTCCATCGCGGCGGGCGTCACGCGTGCCGCGGACCGTGCCGGCCTGCAGGTCACGCTCGCGAGCACGCAGCACGACCCGAGCCGCGAGGCCGGACTGGTCGACCTGCTCAAGCGCCAGCGGGCGCGCGCGATCGTCATCGCGGGCGGTCGCCTCGACGACCCCGAGACGACGGGCGAGCTGCGTGATGCGCTGGCCGACTACCGCGCCGTCGGCGGATCGGCGGCGGTCATCGGCCAGCCGGTGCTCGGCGTCGACGCGGTCGTCGTCGCGAACGCGCAGGGTGCGGCGGACCTGGCCCGCGCGCTGCACGAGCGCGGCTACCGGTCGTTCGCGGTGCTCGGCGGCCCCGACGGGCACCTCACCGCCCGTGAGCGGCGCGAGGCGTTCGTCGCCGCGCTCGCGGAGCTCGGCGTCGAGGTCCCGGCGGAGTCGGTCATCGCGAGCGCCTTCACGCACGAGGGTGGCGAGGACGCGATGCGCGCGCTGCTCCGCGCCGGTGACCTGCCCGAGGTCGTGTTCGCGGTGAACGACGTGATGGCGCTCGGTGCGCTCGCGGCGGCGCGGGACGCGGGCGTCGAGGTGCCGCGCGACGTGGCGCTGGCCGGCTTCGACGACATCTCGACCCTGCGTGACGTGGTCCCGCCGCTGACGACGGTCCGCATCCCGCTCGTCGACATCGGCATCGCGGCCACCGAGCTCGCGCTCGCCGAGCCGTCGGACGAGCCGCGCCTCACGCACGTCCCGACCCAGGTCGTCCTGCGCGACTCGACGCCCGCCCGCTGACGGGCGGCCCGCACGGGGAGTGCCCGACTGACGGCGGTCGCCCGCAGGGCGAGTGCCCGCCCGACGACGGTCGATCCGCGAGGTCGACGCCCGCGGGAGGACGGTCGACCCGCGAGGTGAACGCCCGCGCTCCTCACCGTCCCGCCGCGTGGCGATCACGCCGGCGGAACGGCGGGCCGCGACGAGCGTCCGGCCGCCGTGCGGATCCGCCGACGCTCTGGGTGAGCGCCGTCCGGTGACCGGCGGACGACGCGCCCGTCGACGCGTCAGCGGGCGCTGACGGGCTCGGCGACGGAGTCGGCGGTCGCGACGTCGGAGCCGGTGAGCGCGTCCTCGAGGCTCAGCAGGTGCGTCGCCATCCGCAGTCGTGCGCGGTCGGGGTCGCGCGCGACGATCGCGGCGAGGATCGCCTCGTGCTCGACGAACGTCCGGTCCTCGAGCCCGTCGTCGTGCGGGGAGCGTCGGCGGCGCGAGGTGCGGCCGGCGATGCCGTCGATGAGCGCGGCGAGCACGGAGTTGCCGGACGCGCTGGCGATCACGGCGTGGAACGCGACGTCGGCGGCGGCGAGCCGCTCGTGGTCGAGGGGGTCGGCAGACAGGGCGCGCGCGGACTCGTCGAGCGCGGCGCGCGCGAGCTGCACGTCCTCGTCGTCGATGTGCAGGGCGGCGAGCCCGGCGGCCTCGGTCTCGAGGAGGCGGCGGACCGCGTGGAACTCGGCGTCGTGCTGGAGGTCGGCGACGAACGAGACGGGCGCGAGCAGCCGGGCCGGGTCGAGCGTCGTGACGTAGGTGCCGTCGCCGTGCCGGGAGTCGAGGATCCCGAGGGTGCCGAGGGCGCGGACGCCCTCGCGCAGGGAGCCGCGGGAGACACCGAGCGTGCCGGCGAGCTCCTTCTCCGCGGGCAGGCGGTCACCCGGCCCGAGCAGGCCGTCCAGGATCATCTGCTTGATGCCGTCGACGACATCCTCGGATCGGGACACGTCTGCAGTATTCCGTGTGGCGCGCCGTCGCGGGCGCGGTCGGTCAGAGGTCGTCCAGCGGGAGGCCGTAGACGCGGTTGGCCGTCCCGCCGAGGATCAGGTCGCGCGCGTCGTCGGGCAGCTGGTCGATGGTGCTGCGCAGCCCGTGCCAGACGCGTCCGTAGGAGTCGCCGTCGACGAGGGCGTACGGCCAGTTGGAGCCGAGCATGAGCCGGTCGGGTCCGAACAGGTCGAGCGCGCGGTCGACGGCGGGCTGCAGGTGCTCGGACGTCCAGCCGGGCCCGGCGGCGGCGCCGAGGCCGGAGAGCTTGGCGACGACGTTGGGGAGCTGGGCGACGGCGCCGAGCATCGCGGACCAGTGGGTCCACGCGTCGCGCTCGCCGTGCCGCAGCGCGACGAGGGGCGGTGCGCCGAGGTGCTGGACGACGAACGTGAGCTTGGGGTGGTTCTCGGCGAGCGTCGCGACGTGGCCGAGCAGCGTCGGCGTGTGCGCGGGCAGGTCGAGCGTGAGGCGGCGCTCGGCGAGGAGGCCGAGCGACTCGTCGACGGTGGGCTGGAGCAGCCAGGCCGGGTCGGGCTCCTCGTGGACGCGGTGCCCGACGCCGACGACGGGCTCCATGCGCCACGCGTCGAGCTGCGCGGCGGCGTCCTCGGGCTGGGTGAGGGGCACCCACGCGACGACCCCGGCGACGCGGGGGCACGAGAGGGCCTGGAAGAGCATGAGCTCGGAGTCCGCCCGGTTGTCCGCGGCCTGCACGAGCACGACCTTCCCGACGCCTTCGTCGGCCAGGTCGCACTCGACGTCCGGGACCCGGAAGGGGCGCTCGACGGCGGCGACATCCCCGGTCATCCAGGGGTAGTGGACGGCGTCGGGGTTCCACACCTGGAGATGAGCATCCACGACATCGTGCATGGCTCGGACGCTAGCAGTGGTCCGACCTCTTGCCTCCGTACGCATGAAGATCCTCATGCAACCCTCATCAACCAGCCGTACCGGCAGGTAGACATCGGACGACTTGCGCAACTCCCGCACAGCGGGCGCACAGCGAGGCGGCTCGACCGCGCCAGACGTCGGACCTCCGGTGCGCCCGACGACGCGCGTCAGCGCCCGACGGCGTACCCCTGCATGCCGCGCGGGTTGGCGGCCGCGACGAGGAACCCGTCCGCGCGCACGCCCGCGGCGCTGATCCGGCCGAGGGACCACGGCCCGGCGTCCTGCACGGCGTGCCCGCGGTCGGCGAGCGCGGCGAGCACGTCGGCACCGAGGCGCGACTCGGCGACGAGCCCGCGCGGCACGTGCGTGCGGGGGTAGAACGACTCGGGGACGTGCGACGAGTGCCACGACGGCGCGTCGATCGCGGCCTGCAGGTCGAGCCCGCCGAGCAGGTGGCGCAGCAGGAACGGCACGGTCCACTGGTCCTGCTGGTCGCCGCCCGGGGTGCCGAACGCGAACCCGGTGCCGTCGTCGTCGAGCCCGAGCTGCCGTGCGCGCCGGTCGACCTTGCGCAGCTGCTTGGTCAGCGACAGGAACAGGCCGATCGCCGCCACCGCGAGCAGGAACGTCACGACGAAGCCGATGAACCCCGGCGACCCGCCGCCGGGTGCGGTGAGCTCGACGTCGCTCGGCGACGGGCTCGGCGCCGCCGCGAGCAGGGCCACGACCGGGCTCACGCGCCCACCACCCGCGCGATGCCCGCGAACAGGTCGTCCTCGGGCGTCGTCGTCGGCACGTGCGAGTGCGCGAGCTCGTACTCCTCGGTCGGCCACTGCGCGAGCTCGATCTCGCGCGGGATCGCGAAGAAGAAGCCGTCGGGGTCGATCTGGGTCGCGTGCGCGCGCAGCGCGGCGTCGCGCTGCGGGAAGAAGTCGGCGACCGGCACGAACGTCGTCGCGGTGCGCTCGGGGATCTCGCGGGCCTGCCGCGAGTCGATCCAGTCGCCGAACGGCGACTCCCGGCCCGCGGCGACGAGCGCGTCGTGCATCGCGCGCATGCGCTTCATCGAGAAGCCGTGGTTGTAGTACAGCTTGAGCGGCGTCCACGGCTCCCCGCGGTCGCGGTAGCGCTCGGGGTCGCCGGCCGCGTGGTACGCCTCGTACGCGACGCGGTGGCACATGATGTGGTCCGGGTGCGGGTAGCCGCCCGACGGGTCGTACGTCGTGACGACGTGCGGCCGGAACTCGCGGACCAGCTCGACGAGCGGCGCCGAGGCGACCTCGAGGGGCTGCAGCGCGAAGCACCCCTCCGGGAGCGGCGGCAGCGGGTCGCCCTCGGGCAGGCCCGAGTCGACGAAGCCCAGCCAGTGCTGCCGGACGCCGAGCGCCTGCGCGGCCGCGGCCATCTCGGCCGTCCGCACCGCCCGCATGCCCTCGATGCCGCCCTCGACCTCGCCGTACGACGGGTTGAGCACGTCGCCGCGCTCCCCGCCCGTGCACGTCACGACGAGGACGTCGACGCCGTGCGCCGCGTACATCGCCGTCGTGGCGGCACCCTTGCTCGACTCGTCGTCAGGGTGGGCGTGCACCGCCATCAGGCGCAGCCGCTCTCCGGTCACGCGAGGCCTCCGTTCGGGACGTGCGGGGGGACGAGGGACAATGATCGCGCACACGACGCGCGCTGCCCCCGCCCGTCCCGTCGCCGAGGAGCCCTGTGAGCCAGTCCCCCGCCGTGCGCCCGCCCGCCGGGCGCTACGGACCCGAGCCTACGTCCCGATCGACCACGCTCCGGCGCGTCGGTCTCGGTGCGCTCGTGCTGGTCGCGGTCGTGGTGCTCGCCTGGGTGGGCCTCGGCGTGGTGCGCGAGCCGGTGCAGTGGAAGGACGTCGGGTTCCGCGTCGACGGGCCGACGTCCACGCAGGTCACGTTCGAGGTCACCAAGGACCGGGACGCGACGGTCACGTGCCAGGTGCAGGCGCTCTCGGAGTCGTACGCGCAGGTGGGCGTCCGGTCGGTCGAGGTCGGCCCTGCGGACACCGCGACGCAGCGTGTCACGGTCACCGTGCAGACCGCCGAGCTCGCCGTGTCGGGCGTCGTGGCGGGCTGCACGCCGGTCGACTGAGCCGGTCGACGGAGCCCGTCGACGGGAGCGGGTCGGCCGCGCTCGTCCGCCCGGGTTCACCGTGCGGGTCCGTGGGGCCGCCCGACCCCGTGCGCTATCCTGGTCGTTTCACACGCCGCCCCGGTCCGGCGTGACCGCTGGTCGACGCGACCGAGTGGGAACGGCGTGCACCTCATCACCGTGCCTCACCACGTGCGTGCCGACCTCGGCGCGGCACCCCGGGGCGAACCGCCGGTCACCGACCGGCACGCATGCATGGAAGGAGCGATCGTGACCGACACGACTGCGGCCACGTGGCTGACGCAGGAGGCCTACGACCGGCTCTCGGCCGAGCTCGACCGCCTCAAGGGCGAGGGTCGGAACGAGATCACCGCGCGCATCGCCGCGGCCCGCGACGAGGGCGACCTCAAGGAGAACGGCGGCTACCACGCCGCGCGCGAGGAGCAGGCGAAGCAGGAGGCCCGCATCCGCGAGCTCGAGGCCAAGCTCCGCAACGTCCAGATCGGCACGCCGCCCGACGACGGCGTCGTCGAGCCCGGCATGGTCGTGACCGCCGAGGTCGCGGGCGACGAGATGGTGTTCCTGCTGGGCTCGCGCGAGATCGCCGGGACCGCGGACATCGACGTGTTCTCGCCGACGTCGCCGCTGGGCGCCGCGATCAACGGCACCAAGGTGGGCGACAAGACGTCGTACACCGCCCCGAACGGGAACGAGATCCCGGTCAAGATCCTCGGCGCGAAGCCCTTCGACGCCTGACCTCGACGGTCCTCGACGCGGCGCTCCCCTGCTGAGGGGGGCGCCGCGTCGGCGTTCAGGGGCGTGACCCGGCCACGGCCGGCGGCTCAGTCGCCGTGGACCTGGTAGCCCGTCGCCCGCAGGTGCGCCATGACCTGCGCGCAGTGCTCGGGCCCCTTCGTCTCGACCTGCGCCGAGACGGTGACCTGGTCGAACGCGAGGTCGGACCCCGTGCGGGCGTGCGTGAGGTGCATGACGTTCCCGCCGGCCTCCGCGATGTCCTGGAGCAGCGACGCGAGCGCACCCGGCCGGTCGTCGATCCGGACGCGCAGCGCGAGGAACCGCCCCGCCGACGCGAGGCCGTGCCGCACGACGTGCAGGAGCACCTGCGGGTCGATGTTGCCGCCGGACAGGATCGCGACGACCGGACCCTCGAACGTGCCGGGCGCCGCCATGAGCGCCGCGACGGCGACCGCCCCCGACGGCTCGACGAGCAGCTTGGCGCGCTCGGCGACGAGCAGCACGGCCCGGGAGATGTCCTCCTCGGAGACCGTGCGGACCTCGAGGTGGTGCCGGTCGAGCACCTCGAACGGCACGCTGCCGGGCAGCCCCACCGCGATGCCGTCCGCCATGGTGCGCAGCTCGGGGGCGGGCACCGGGTGGTGCACCGCGAGCGACGCCGGGTAGGCGGCGGCGCGGGCGGCCTGCACGCCGACGACCCGCACGTCGGG
>NZ_JAAXOY010000260.1 GCF_012396155.1 Cellulomonas septica
GGAGCGCCGCGCGGCGGCTCGCGCTGCCGCCGGCGACGGGTCGGCACCGCCGCCCGAGGCGCCCGAACCGACGCCTGACGCAGCCGCGCAGGACGAGTCCCGGACCCGGCGCACCGAGGGGAACGAGCACTGATGGCCCAGGGATTCGCCCAGTGGGGCAACGACCTCTACACGGGGCGTCGCTCGTACGACATCGTCGGCCGCCGTCGCGTCTGGTACACGATCTCGGCGATCCTCGTCGCGGTCTCCGCGGTGCTGCTCATCAAGCCCGGCCTCAACCCGGGCATCGAGTTCCGCGGTGGGTCCGAGTTCGTCGTCTCGAACGTCCAGAACCTCGACCAGCAGCTCGCGATCGACACCGTGCAGGAGATCGCGCCGGCCGAGTCGCCGAAGGTGACGACGGTGAGCGGCAAGAGCCTGCGCATCCAGACCGCCGAGCTGAGCAACGCGGACGTCGAGGAGGTGCAGGGCGCGCTCGCCGAGGCGTACGACGTCCCGAAGGACCAGGTGACGACGTCGTTCATCGGCCCGTCGTGGGGCGCCGACATCTCGCGCAAGGCGATCACCGGCATCCTCGTCTTCCTGCTGTTCGTGACGATCGTGATGACGATCTACTTCCGCAACTGGCGGATGGCGGTCGCGGCGCTCGTCGCGCTGTTCCACGACCTGATCATCACCGCGGGCGTGTACGCGGGGGTCGGCTGGGAGGTCACGCCGGCGACGGTCATCGGCTTCCTCACGATCCTCGGGTACTCGATCTACGACACCGTCGTCGTGTTCGACAAGGTGCGCGAGAACACGGCCGACACGCTCGACCAGAGCCGCTTCACCTACGCGGAGAAGGCGAACCTCGCGGTCAACCAGACGCTCGTGCGGTCGATCAACACCTCGGTCGTCGCGCTGCTCCCGGTCGCGTCGATCCTCTTCGTGGGCGCGTTCGTCCTCGGGGCGGGCACGCTGCGCGACATCGCTCTCGCGCTGTTCGTCGGCATGCTGATCGGCACGTTCTCGTCGATCTTCCTCGCGACCCCGGTCGAGGTCTCGCTGCGCGAGCGCGAGCCCGCGATCCGCGAGCACACGCGCAAGGTGCTCGCGGCGCGCGCGCAGCGGCGCACGGGCGGTTCGGAGGACGAGGACCCCGAGGCCCTCGCGGCGGCGACGATCCACTCGGCCGGCCAGCTGCGACCCGGCGCCCACCAGGGTGTCGCCGCGCAGCCGAAGCGGCGCCGGTGATGACCTCGATCGACGGATCGACCGCGGGGGCGCTCTCGGGCGCCCCCGCGGGCCGTGCGGAGCTGCTCGCACGCGTCGACGAGCTCGTGCGCCGCGTGCCGGACTACCCGAAGCCGGGCGTCCTCTTCCGGGACATCACGCCGCTCCTCGCGGACGGCCCGGCGTTCGCCGGGATCGTCGACGCGATCGCCGCCGACGCGCCCGAGGGGATCGACCTCGTGGCCGGCATGGAGGCCCGCGGCTTCCTGCTCGCAGCGCCCGTCGCGACCGCGCTCGGTGCCGGCGTGCTCCCGGTCCGCAAGGCGGGCAAGCTGCCCGGGCCGACCGCCGTCGAGCACTACGAGCTCGAGTACGGGCACGCGTCGGTCGAGATCCACCCGTTCACGGTGCCCGAGGGCGCGCGCGTGCTGGTGATCGACGACGTGCTCGCCACGGGCGGCACGGCGGCGGCGACGGTCGCGCTGCTCCAGCGGTGCGGCGCGGACGTCGTCGGGCTGTCGTTCCTCGTCGAGCTGCTCGGCCTCGACGGCCGCGCCCGGCTGGGCGGTCTCCCCGTCGACGCGCTCGTGCAGGTGCCCTGACCTCGTCCGTCGCGGTGACGTCCGCGGGCCCGTGTCCGTACGTGCGTGCGTGCGGACGTAGACTGCTGCGATCCGGTCCCCGCGGGTCGGACGTCCCGCCACTGGCCGCCGAGACGTCCCAGGGGGCGACGACCGCGGGAGGGGTGGCATGAGCGACGACGTGCGAGCGCCCGAGACCGCTGCGCCCGAGGTGGCGGCCGACAACGGTGCCAGCGCGTCGAGCCGGGTGCGGTCGCGCCTCGTGCGGTTCGGGCAGCGATCCGGTCCGGCGTTCCCCGCGCTCGAGCCCGTGCTCCAGGCGGCGCGGACCAACCACCCGAAGGCCGACCTGACCGTCGTCGAGCAGGCGTACGTCGTCGCGGAGAAGGCCCACCGCGGGCAGCTGCGCAAGAGCGGCGACCCGTACATCACGCACCCGGTCGCGGTCGCGACGATCCTCGCCGAGCTCGGCATGACGCCGTCGACGCTCGCCGCGGCGCTGCTGCACGACACCGTCGAGGACACCGAGTACTCGCTCGACCAGCTGCGCCGGGAGTTCGGTCCCGAGGTCGCGATGCTCGTCGACGGCGTGACCAAGCTCGACAAGGTCACCTACGGCGACGCCGCGCAGGCCGAGACGGTCCGCAAGATGGTCGTCGCGATGTCGCGCGACATCCGCGTGCTCGTCATCAAGCTCGCCGACCGGCTGCACAACGCGCGCACCTGGAAGTTCGTCGCCTCGACGTCGGCCGAGAAGAAGGCGCGCGAGACGCTCGAGATCTACGCCCCGCTGGCCCACCGCCTCGGCATGAACACGATCAAGTGGGAGCTCGAGGACCTGTCGTTCGCGACGCTCTACCCGAAGCTCTACGACGAGATCGTGCACCTCGTGGCCGAGCGTGCCCCTGCCCGCGAGGAGTACCTGGCGGTCGTCCGCGAGCAGGTCGGCGCCGACCTGCGCAGCGCGAAGATCAAGGCCACGGTCACCGGCCGGCCGAAGCACTACTACTCGATCTACCAGAAGATGATCGTGCGCGGCCGCGACTTCGCCGACATCTACGACCTGGTCGGCGTGCGCGTCCTGGTCGACACGGTGCGGGACTGCTACGCGGCGCTCGGCGCCCTGCACGCGCGATGGAACCCGGTGCCCGGCCGGTTCAAGGACTACATCGCGATGCCGAAGTTCAACCTCTACCAGTCGCTGCACACGACCGTGATCGGCCCCGGCGGCAAGCCCGTCGAGATCCAGATCCGGACGCACGACATGCACCGCCGGGCGGAGTACGGCGTCGCCGCGCACTGGAAGTACAAGGAGACGGCGAAGAACGCCGCGGGTGGGCAGACCGACGCCGCCGGCAACGACATGGTGTGGCTGCGCCAGCTCGTCGACTGGCAGAAGGAGACCGCCGACCCGACCGAGTTCCTCGACTCGCTGCGGTTCGAGATCGCCGGCTCCGAGGTGTACGTCTTCACGCCCAAGGGCGACGTGATCGCGCTGCCGTCCGGCTCGACGCCCGTCGACTTCGCGTACGCGGTGCACACCGAGGTCGGCCACCGGACCATGGGCGCACGCGTCAACGGGCGGCTCGTGCCGCTCGACTCGGCGCTCGAGAACGGCGACGTCGTCGACGTCTTCACGTCCAAGTCCGAGACGGCCGGGCCGTCGCGCGACTGGCTCGGGTTCGTCAAGAGTCCCCGTGCGCGCAACAAGATCCGCCAGTGGTTCTCGAAGGAGCGCCGCGAGGAGGCGATCGAGCACGGCAAGGACGCCATCGCGAAGGCGATGCGCAAGCAGAACCTGCCGATCCAGCGCCTGCTGTCCCACGAGTCGCTCGTCGCCCTCGCGAACGAGATGCGCTACCAGGACGTGTCTGCCCTCTACGCGGCGATCGGCGAGGGCCAGGTGTCCGCGGCGACCGTCGTGCAGCGCCTCGTCCACTCGCTCGGCGGCGAGCCTGCGGCCGAGGAGGACCTCGCCGAGACCGCCCGTCCCGGGCCGACCGCGCGCCGCGTGCGCACGGGCGACGTCGGCGTGGTGGTCAAGGGCGTCGACGACATCTGGGTCAAGCTCGCCAAGTGCTGCACACCCGTCCCGGGCGACGACATCGTCGGCTTCGTCACGCGCGGCGCCGGGGTCAGCGTGCACCGGTCGGACTGCGTGAACGTCGACGCCCTGCGGTCGCAGCCCGAGCGCCTCGTCGACGTCGAGTGGAGCCACACCAGCTCGACGCTCTTCCTCGTGCAGATCCAGGTCGAGGCGCTCGACCGCAGCCGGCTGCTGTCCGACGTCACGCGCGTCCTGTCGGACCACCACGTGAACATCCTGTCGGCGTCCGTGTCGACGTCACGCGACCGGGTCGCGCTGTCGCGGTTCGTGTTCGAGATGGCCGAGCCGTCGCACCTCGCGTCCGTGCTCGCCGCCGTCCGCAAGGTCGAGGGCGTGTTCGACGTCTACCGGATCACCGGGTCGAAGGCCGCCGAGGAGCCCGTCATCCGCGCCTGACGCGTCGTCGAGACCGCGCAGCAGCGCGCGCGCCTGGCGGACGCCGCGCCGTCCGCGCAGCGTGGCGAGCTCGCGCAGCGCCGCGTCCGGGTCGAAGCCCGCGGAGACGAGGTCAATGAGCAGTCGACGGGCCCGTGCCGGCGCGACGAAGCGGGCGACGTCGGTGCCCGTGCGGTGCACCGTGGTGACGCGCAGCCCGCCGACGAGCTCGACGTCGGACGGCACGAGCGACGCCTCCGCGGACGTCCGCCGCTCGCTGGGCGGCACCCGCCGCCGGCCGCTGCCGACCAGCACCTCGACCTTGGGCG
>NZ_JAAXOY010000261.1 GCF_012396155.1 Cellulomonas septica
GTCTCGGCCGTGGCGCCCGAGCAGCCCATGCCCACGACCGCCGTCCTCACGGCGGCGCACCTGGGCGTCCCGGGCGGGCGGGTCGCGGCGCTCGACGTGAACGCGTCGTGCGTCGGCTTCCTGACGGCGCTCGACCTCGCGTCGGCGGCGGTCGCCGTCGGGCGGTGGGAGCGGGTCGCGGTCGTCGCGACCGAGATCGCCTCGAAGGGGCTCGACCACCGCGAGGTCGAGGGGTCGGCGCTGTTCGGCGACGGTGCGGCCGCGGTCGTCGTCGGTGCGGCCGCGCCGGACGACGGGTCCGCGGTGCTCGCGAGCGCGTCGGGGGTGTGGCCCGAGGCCCGGTCCGCCTGCCGGATCGACGCGGGCGGGACGCGGTTCAACGTGACCACCCCGCCTGACGACCCGTCGGCCTACCTGTTCCGGATGGACGGTGCCGCGCTGCTGCGGCAGGTCGCCCGCCACCTGCCCGGCTTCCTGCGTGACCTCGAGGAGCGGGCGGGCCTCGGCGTCGCCGAGGTGGACGTCGTCGTGCCGCACCAGGCGAGCGCCGTGGGCCTGCGCTACCTCCGCGAACGCGTGGGGGTGCAGCCGGACGCGGTCGTCGACATCCTCGCCGACCACGGCAACCAGGTGTCCGCGTCGGTGCCCACCGCCCTGCACCACGCCGTGACGTCGGGCCGGCTGCGACGCGGCGGGACGGCGCTGCTGCTCGGCACCGGCGCGGGGCTTGCCCTGTCGGCCACGATGCTGCGGTACTGACGCCATGACCGTCGAGCTGACGCTGCTGGAGGCCGGGCACACCACGCACAGCGCGGGCGTCGCGCGACGTGGAGCCGGCCGGGCACCCGTCCGATTCCCCGCGCTCGTCGGGGTCGTGCGGCACGCGGGCGGCGTCGTGCTGGTCGACACCGGGTACGCGCCGCGCGTCGTCGAGGCGCTGTCGCACGGGATCGACCGCGTCTACGGCGGCCTGCTGCCCGTGCACGTCGGGCCGGACGAGTCGGCGGTCGCGCAGCTCGCCGCGCAGGGGATCGACGCGACCGCGGTGACGCACGTCGTCCTCACCCACCTGCACGCCGACCACGTCGGCGGGCTGCGCGACTTCCCGTCCGCACGCGTCGTCGTGGCGCGGCGGGCCGTCGACGAGATCGCGTGCGTCCGCGGGTTCGGCCGCCTCCGCCGCGGACTGGCCCCCGGGCTGCTCCCCGACGACCTGGCCGACCGCCTGCTCGACCCCATGACGCTCCCGCGTGCGGACGGCGCGGACCTCGAGCCGCTGGGCGGCGCGCGGGACCTGCTCGGTGACGGGACGGTCGTGATCGTGCCGCTTCCCGGGCACGCGACCGGTCACCTCGGTGTCCTCGTGCGGACGCCCGCGCGCGACGTGCTGCTCATCGGCGACGCCGCGTGGGACCGCCGCGCCGTGACGCACCGCGAGCTGCCTGCGCCCGTCGTCCGGCTGCTGTCCGCCGACTGGCCCCGGTACACGCGGACCATCGACGCCCTGCACCGCCTCACGCAGGGCCGCCCCGACCTGGTCGTCGTGCCCGCGCACGACGCGGTGGCGATCGACGAGGCCCGGGCGGTGCTGTCGTCGTGACCGTGGCACGCGTCCCGTGGTCCGTGGGCCGTGCGCGGCGGCAGGCGTCCGCCCCCGTGCTCGTCCTGGCGTCGCTGCCGTGAGCCGGGCGCGCGTCGTCTGGCACTACGCGCGGGCGCGGCGGCGGACGTTCGCCGACCGGACGGCCCTCGGGGCGTGGCAGGACCGGCACCTGCGTCGGGTGCTGCGGCTCGCGCCGCGCCGGTACGCGTTCTACGCGGGGACGACGCCGCGCGCGCTCACCGACCTGCCGGTCGTCGACAAGGCCGACGTGCTCGCGCGGTTCGCCGACCTCAACGTCCGTGGCGTCGGCCTCGACGAGTGCCTCGCGGCCGCCCGTTCCGCCGAACGTGGGCGCGACTTCGGCACGACCCTGCGCGGGCTCTCCGTCGGCCTGTCCTCCGGGACGACGGGCCGGCAGACCGCGTTCCTCACGTCGGCCGCCGAGCGCGACCGGTGGGCGGGCGAGGTCCTGGCCCGCACGCTCCCGGACGGCCTGCTCGCCGGGGCTCGCGTCACGCTCGTCCTGCGCGCGGGCGGGCCGCTGTACGAGAGCGTCGACGGCGGACGCGTGAGCTTCCGGTTCGTCGACCTCGCGCTCGCCGAGGACCGCCTGCTCGACGAGATCCGCGCCGCCGACCCGACCGTGCTCGTCGCGCCCCCGTCCGTGCTGGTCGCGGTCGCCCGTGCCGGCCTCGGGCTGCGACCGCGGCGGGTGCTGTCAGTCGCGGAGGTGCTCGACCCGCACGACGCGGCCGCCGTCGAGGACGGGCTGGGCGTGCGGGTCGACCAGGTCTACCAGGCGGCCGAGGGGTTCCTCGGGGCGAGCTGCCGGCACGGCCGGCTGCACCTCGCGGAGGACCTCGTCGTCGTCGAGCGGGAGGACGTCGGCGGCGGACGGTTCGTGCCCGTCGTGACCGACCTGTTCCGCAGCAGCCAGGCCGTGCTGCGCCGTCGTGTCGGTGACGTGCTGGTGCCCGACGAGGAGCCCTGCCCGTGCGGCTCCCCGATGCTCGTGGTCCGCGAGATCGTCGGCCGGTCCGACGACGTGCTCTGGCTCCCGCGCGCGGGTGCGGCGGGGCCGGCCCTCGGGTCGTTCCACCCCGACTTCGTGCGGGCCGCGGTGCTCGCGGTCCCCGAGGTCGACGACTTCCGCGTCGACCAGACGGCGACCCACGTGCTGCGGCTCGCCGTCGAGCCCACGACCGCCTTCGACGCCGCCCGACGCTCGCTCGAGCGCGCGCTCGCGGACGCCGGGCTCGCCGTGCCGTCGGTCGTGCCCGGCGAGGTCGAGCCGCGGGACCCGCTCGTCAAGCGTCGACGCGTCCGGCGCGACCCCGCCGTCCCCGCCGGAGCGCGCTGACCTCGGCGGTCGGCGCGAGACCCGGGTCGTCCCCGCAGGGGGCGTGCTGACCTCGGCGGTGAGCGTGAGATCCGACGCTTCCCTCCGGGCTGCTGTCGTCGGCGGTCGGCGTGAGATCGACGCTCCTCCACCGGCGCGCTGACCTCGGCGGTCGGGTCCGACCCGAGCCGTCCCGGAGCGGCACGCGGACCCGTCGGTCACGAGGCCCGGCCGCCGGAGGACGACGGTCGCCCGCCGGTTCCCGCGAGACGGAACCGACTCATGGGGCCGCACTGCGTGCGTCGACCCGACACGCGAGCCGCCGTGCGCGCCGTGGCATGCGGGACGCAAGTCAGCGACCGGCCGCGTACCGGTGACCCTCCAGCGCGTCGTCGATCGCGTCGGCGACCCCGGCGACCGGGTCGTACGTGGTGGCCGCGGTGGCGAGCGCGTCCAGCCGCGAGCGGTCGGAACCGAGCACCGAGCGCACGGCCTCGGCGACGCGGCGGCCGTCGAGGCCCCGCACCCGCACGCCGGCACCGGCCGCGGCGATGCGCGCCGCGAAGTCGAACTGGTCGTAGTCCTGCGGGCACACGACCGCGGGGACGGCGGCGCGGATCGCGCTGTAGGTGATGCCCGCGCCGCCGTGGTGCACGACGGCCGCGCAGCCGGGCAGGACGTCGTCGTAGGGGAGGTGGGCGAAGACGTGCACCTGTCCGTCGACGACGAGCGGGTCGCGCGAGCGTCGGGCTGCGTCTCCCAGGCTCACGACGACCGCATGCCCGGGCAGGCCGTCGGCCAGCGCCCGGGCCTCCTCGACGAGTCGGTGCTTGGCCCACGGCAGGTGCGTGCCGAGCGTGACGAGCACGCGTGGGCCGCGGGGGAGCCGCGGCGCGGCCCCTGCCTCCGGGGTGCCGGTGACCGGGCCGACCATGCGGAACGCCGCGGGCCAGTCGCGGTCGAGCTCGAGCTCGGTCATCCCGAGCCCCAGGATGTGGGTCGGCGAGTAGGCGGCCTCCGACCCGTCGGCCCGGTAGACGCCCGTCCCGGCGGCGCGGAACGCGGGCGCGAGGACGCGCTGCATCGCCCGCTTGGTCACGCGCGTGGCGGTGCGGCCGGCGGCGTCCCGGACGCGGTGGCCGGCGTGCCGCGCCGGTCCCCAGCCGCCGCAGTAGGACGGCGTGCCCGTGCGCGTCTCGAGCGCGAACGGGGTCGGCATGGTCGTGAGCCAGGGCAGGCCGTGGTCGAGCGCGACCATGCCCGCGACCGGTGCCGTGAAGTCGGCGAGCACGGCGTCGGGGCGGTCGCGTCGGACCAACGCGTCGATCTCCGTGCGAGCGCGGGGGAGCAGGCGCAGGTTCGCCGCGAGCTGGCGCGTGAGCAGCAGCGGGTTCGACCGGACCGGGCCGTTCGTGTCGGCGATCCGGTCGAACACGTGCGGGTCGTCGGGCAGGAGCGTGTCGGCGTCGAACCCGTGCTCCCGCAGCAGGTCGACCTTCGTCGCGCCCGTCGCGAAGCGGACGTCGAACCCGCGGTCGCGCAGGCCGCGGCCGAGCGCGACGAGCGGGTTGAGGTGCCCGGCGAACGGCGGAGCGACCAGCAGCAGCCGGGCGCTCACGACGCACTCCCGGAGCGGCTGTCGTGACGGCCCGGACGCGCGGGCGGCCCGACGCGACCGGGATCGCCGACGGCGCCGACCTC
>NZ_JAAXOY010000262.1 GCF_012396155.1 Cellulomonas septica
CCGCGGCTCGGTCAGGCGGTCGGCGGCGGGGTCGCGGGGCCGCTGCCCGGCAGGAACGTGGGCGGGGTCCCGGGGGCCTTGCCGAGGCCCGTGCCGGCGTCCGGGGTGGTGGCACCCGCGTCGTTGGCCACCGCCGGGTTCGGGCGCGCCGCGAGGAGGTCGCGGATCTCCTGGAGCAGCAGGATGTCCTCGGCCGGCGCCTTCGGCTCCTCCTCCTCGCCGCGCTTGCGGCGGGCCGCCAGGGCGTTGAGCGGGAGGACGATCACGAAGTAGATCGCCGCGGCGGTGATGAGGAACTTCAGCAGCGCGTCGAGGATCAGCCCGATCGAGAAGTCCGCGTCGTTGATCGTGAAGTTGCCGAGGGCCGTCAGGTCGGGCTTGCCGAAGATCGCGGCGATGAGCGGGCCGATGAACCCGTTCTGGATCGCGGTGATCACGGTCGTGAACGCGGCGCCGATGACGACGCCGACGGCGAGCTCGATCGCGTTGCCGCGGGAGATGAAGTCCTTGAAGCCCTGGAACACCTTGGGCAGCCCGCGCAGTCGCTCGCCGGCGCCCCGCAGGCCCTGGTTGATCGTGTCGGTCATGAGGCCCCCGGTGAGGTCACGGTAGGCGTCCGGCCAGGTCGGGCGTTCCGGACGCAGGTCCCGACGATCATGGCACGACGACCGCCGACAGCAAGGCGGTCGCGGAGGCCCCGGCCAGCGCCCGCGCCTCGTCAGGGGTGACGGCGAGGAGGACGGGCGGAGCGGCGTCGTCGGCGGGGCCGAGCGCCGCGAGACCCGCGTCGTCGGACCGCGACGGCGGAGTCGGCAGCACGAGGGCTCGCGTGGCGACGAGCCGGCCCTCGCCCTCGTCGGGCACCGCCGCGAGGACGTCGACGCGCATGCCCGGCCGGAGCAGGTCGGCGGCGGCCTGGTCGACGAGCCGGACCGTCGCGACGACGGTGCCCGGCGGACCGGTCGCGTCGGCAGCGACGAGGACGCCCGGGACGAGGGGCGTGCCGGCGGTCAGGTCGACCGCCGCGACACGGCCGACGACGGCGTCCGCCTGGGTGGCGACGCCCTGAGGGGCGACGACCGCCGGGAGCGCCCGGACGGTGACGTCCTGGTCGACGAGCACGGCGCCCGCAGCGACCGCGCGCACCACGACGAGGACGTCGACCGTCGACGGTGGGGTGGGGCGCAACGCACCGACGACGCCCAGACCGGCCGCAGCGAGCGCGAGCGCCAGCAGGGCGGGACGCGAACGCCACAGCAGCACGCGGGCGCGCAGCGCGGCGGGCGCTCGGCGACGGGTGAGCGGCGGCGGACGGTCGGGTCGGTCGAGGTCACGTCGGTCGAGAGGCACGGCCGTGACCGTACGGACGCCGCGTCGTCACCGCCGGTGCGCCGGACGCGCGGGTGGACGGGCTCTCATCCGTGCGGGCTGTGGACGGCTCGACGCCACCCCTGGGCGGACGGTGCCGCCGCCCGGCGACGTCAGGAGGACGCGGCGGGTGCCTTCGTCGTGGAGGACGAGGACGCGCCCGACGAGGACGACGCGCCCGACGTCCCGGAGCCGGATGCCGAGCCCGAGGACGACGACCCCGAGGTCGACGAGCTCGAGGACGACGCGCCGGACGACGAGGAGCTCGAGGACGACGTCGAGCCGGAGGAGCGCGCGTCGTTGCGGTAGAAGCCCGAGCCCTTGAACACGACGCCGACGGCCGAGAACACCTTGCGCAGCCGGCCCTCGCACTCGGGGCAGACGGTCAGCGAGGCGTCGGAGAACGACTGCTGGATCTCGAAGGCGTGACCGCACGCCGTGCACGCGTAGGCGTAGGTGGGCATCGGGGCTCCTGGACGAGGTCGACGGGCCGGCCCGGCGGGACGCCCGGGTGGCCTGGCACTCACATGGATCGAGTGCCAATCCTAACGGCACGCGCGCCGACTGCATTCCGCCTGCTGCCGGACGCGGACCTCGCGCAGCGCCGCCGCTGGTCATCCCCAGGTCTGGCGTGCTGCCACCCGGTGCCCAGACGGACAAGTACCCTCGCAACGTGTCCCGCCTGCGCCTCGTCCGGGTCGCGTTCGCGACCGTCGCCGTCGTCCTCGTCCTCGCCCTGGTGGCGACGGCCGTGGGCGTGGTCGTCGTCCTGCGCCGTCCGCTGCCCGAGGTGTCCGGCGAGCTCACGCTGCCCGGCCTCGAGGGCGAGGTGACGGTCACCCGCGACCCGCGCGGCGTGCCGACGATCACGGCGTCGACGTCCGAGGACCTGTTCCGCGCGCAGGGCTACGTGTCCGCGCAGGACCGCTTCTTCGAGATGGACTACCGCCGGCACGTCACCGCCGGACGGCTGTCGGAGCTCGTCGGCGAGAACGAGGACGCGCTCGCGGCGGACAAGGTGATCCGGACGTTCGGCTGGCGGCACGTCGCCGAGCAGGAGTGGGACGTCGTCGAGCAGTCGACGCGCGACGCGCTCCAGGCCTACGCCGACGGCGTCAACGCGTACCTGGCGGACCGGGACCCGTCGCAGATCGCGGTCGAGTACACGGTCCTCGGGGCCCGGACGAGCACGCCGGCCCCGGAGAAGTGGGACCCGGTCGACTCGCTCGCGTGGCTCAAGGCGCTCGCGTGGGACCTGCGCGGCAACTACGACCGTGAGCTGGCGCGGGCGCGGACGTTCGCGTCGGTGCAGGACGTCGCCCGCGTCGAGCAGCTGTTCCCGGCCTACCCGCAGGACGTGAACCAGCCGATCCTCTCGGCGGAGCAGGTCGGTCAGGGCGCGACCACGACCGCGGCGACGACGGGCCTCGACCTCGCGGGCGACGACCTGCAGGCGGCGCTCGCGTCGGCGCAGCGGGCGCTCGACGCGGTGCCGCACCTGGTCGGCGACGGCGAGGGCGTGGGGTCGAACTCGTGGGTCGTCTCGGGCCGGTACACCGAGTCCGGCGCGCCGCTGCTGGCGAACGACCCGCACCTCGGCATCTCGGCCCCGGGCATCTGGGCGCAGGTCGGCCTGCGCTGCGCGGAGGTCACCGCGGAGTGCCCCTACGACGTCACGGGGTTCGCCAACGCGGGCATGCCCGGCGTCGTCATCGGGCACAACGCCGACCTCGCGTGGGGCCTGACGAACCTCGGCGCGGACGTCACCGACTTCTTCCTCGAGAAGGTCGACGACGACGTGACCGTGCGGGACGGCGGCACCGCGCCGATCCGGCACCGGCGCGAGGTCATCCACGTCAACGGCGGCCGCTCGGTCGAGCTCGACGTCCGCGAGACGGTGCACGGCCCGATCGTGTCGGACGTCCTCGACGTCGACGCGGTCGAGGACGCGCCCGTGCCCGACGGCGCGCCGGGCCGCCAGTTCGAGGTCGCGCTGGCCTGGACGGCGCTGCAGCCGGGCCGGACGGCCGACGCGCTGCTCGCGATGGCCACCGCGCGCGACGCGGACGACATCGCCGCGGTCGCGGCGCTCCTCGAGGTGCCCGCGCAGAACATCGTGTTCGCGACGGTCGACGGCCACATCGGCTACCAGGCGCCCGGCCGGATCCCGGTGCGCACGTCGGTGCTGGGCGGTCCGGTCCCGTCGGACGGCACGTGGCCGCGGCCGGGCTGGGACAGCGCGTACGACTGGCAGGGGTTCGTCGACCCGGCCGACATGCCCCGCACGCTCGACCCGGCCGAGGGGTTCGTCGTCGCCGCGAACCAGGCCGTCACGCCGAGCGGCGTGGGCCCGTTCCTCACCGACGACTGGGACTACGGCTACCGCTCGCAGCGGATCCGCACCCTGCTGACGGAGCGGCTCGCGACGGGCGAGCCCGTGACCGTGGCCGACATGGCGGAGATCCAGTCGGACCAGCGGAACCCGTACGCCGACATGCTGGTGCCGACGCTGCTGTCGCTGCCGATCGAGGACGAGTTCGACGACGACGGCCAGGAGCTGCTGCGCGACTGGGACCGCGTGTCGTCGTCCGACTCGGCGGCCGCGGCCTACTTCGCGGCGGTGTGGAAGACGCTCCTGCGGCTCGCGTTCGACGACGACCTGCCCGACGACGCGTCGCCCGCGGGCGACTCCCGCTGGCTCGAGGTCGTGCGGCGCCTCGTCGACGACCCGTCGTCGCCGTGGTGGGACGACCGGTCGACGCCCGCCGTCGTCGAGGGCCGTGACGAGATCCTCACGCGCGCGATGGTGTCGGCCCGCCGGCAGCTCACGACGCAGCTCGGCCGCGACGCCGAGGACTGGCGCTGGGGCATGCTCCACGTCGCCGCGCCCGAGCACCCGGTGCTCGGCGGCGAGTCGCTCCCGGGCGTCCTGCGGCGCCTCGTCAACCCGTCGCCGCTGAGCGTCGGCGGCGGCTCGTCGATCGTCGACGCCACCGCGTGGGACGCGAGCACGCCGTCGTACGCGGTGACGGCCGCGCCGTCGATGCGGATGGTCGTCGACCTGGGAGACCTGGACTCCTCGACGTGGGTGAACCTCACCGGCACGTCGGGCCACCCCGCGAGCGTGCACTACACCGACCAGTTCAAGGCCTGGGCGACGGGGGAGACGTTCCCGTGGCCGTTCACGCAGGCCGCGACCGAGGCGGACGCGACGGACCACCTCACGCTGCTGCCGTCGACGGACTGACGCTCGTCGCGCAGGCGGGCCGCTGC
>NZ_JAAXOY010000263.1 GCF_012396155.1 Cellulomonas septica
AGGTCGCGCTCGGGGCGGACGGGGCGGACGCGGCGCGTGCGGCGGTGCGGGCGCGGCTGCCCGTGCTCGACGACCTCGGGCTGTGACACGGGAGAGGGCCGGGGCGGCGTCGTGCGGGACGCCGCCCCGGCCCTCGCTCGTGGTCAGCTCACGGCGGCGCGGCCCAGGAAGGTCTCGAGCGCGTCGAGCGAGGCGGCCGCCTCGTCGTCGTCGGCCTCGGTCGCGAGGGTGACCTCGTCGCCCGCGCACACGCCCAGCGTGATGACGGACAGGATCGAGCGGGCCGGCGCCGGCGTGGAGCCGTTCTTCGCGATGGTCACCGGTGCGGGCTGTCGCGCGGCCTCGGCGACGAAGAGCGCGGCGGGGCGGGCGTGCAGGCCCTCCTCGATCGCGACGACGACGGAACGCTGCATGGCCTGCCTCCTGGATGTCGACGATGACATCGGAAGGCTACTGGTCTAGACCATGCAGGTCCAGGCTCAGCGGCCGCGGAACGGCCCGTGCAGCGCCGCCCACTGGAGCAGCATGATCGTCTTCGCGTCGGCCACCTCCCCGGTCAGCGTCATCGCGAGCGCGTCCGCGAACGGCAGCTCGACGACCTCGATGTCCTCCCCCTCCGCCGCGACACCACCGCCGGCGTCCGTGCGCTGCGCGGGCGTGTACGGCGCGGCCCAGAAGTGCAGCCGCTCGGTGACCGAGCCCGGGCTCATCCAGACGTCGAAGACCCGCTCGAGCGCGCCCACCTGCACACCGGTCTCCTCCTGCGCCTCGCGACGGATCGCCGTCTCGGGGTCGTCGTCGTCGAGCAGGCCGGCCGCGGCCTCGAGGAGCATCCCGTCCGGGTGGCCGTTGACGTAGACCGGGAAGCGGAACTGCCGCGTGAGGAGCACGGTCGCGCGGTCGGGGTCGTACAGGAGGACGGTCGCGCCGTTGCCGCGGTCGTACGTCTCGCGCTGCTGCCGCGTCCACCGGCCGTCGGCGGCGCGGTAGTCGAACGTCGTCCGGCGCAGCACGTGCCACGCGGCGGCGAGGACCTCGACCGCGACCACGCGGACGCGGGGGTTGCCGGTGAGGTCGAGGCCGGTGCGGTCGAGGTCGGTGCGGCCCCGGTGGTCCGGGATCCGCGTCCCGGGCAGCGCGGGCGTGGACGTGGTCGTGGGCGTGGTCGTGGGCGTGGTCGTGGGAGGCATGTGTGCGACAGTACGTGCAACACTCGGCAAGAACAAGAAAGAACGTGCAGCACCCGGAGGTCGCATGCTCACCGCCCAACGCCGTGACGTCCTGCTCGCGCGGCTCCACCGCGACGGTCGCATCGTCGCCAAGGACCTCGCCGCCGAGCTCGGCCTGTCACCCGACACCCTCCGGCGCGACCTGCGCGACCTCGCGCAGGCAGGCCTGTGCCAGCGCGTGTACGGCGGGGCGCTCCCGGCCTCCCCCGCCGTCGGCGACCTCGCGAGCCGCGGAGGAGTCAGCATCGCGAGCAAGGACCGCGTCGCCGCCGCAGCCGCGCGGCTCGTCACCCCCGGCTCCACCGCGATCCTCGACGGCGGCACCACGGCGCTCGCGGTCGCCCGGGCGTTGCCACCCGACCTGGACGCCACGATCGTGACGCACAGCCCGGGCGTCGCAGCGGCGCTGGTCGAGCACCCGCGTGCCGAGGTGGTCGTGCTCGGCGGCCGGCTGTTCAAGCACTCCGGGGTCGCGTGCGGTGCCGCGGCCGTCGAGGCGGCGGAGCGCGTCACGGCGGACGTGTTCCTCCTCGGCGTCACGGGTGTGCACCCCACGGCGGGGCTCACCACGGGGGACGCCGACGAGGCCGCCATGAAGCGCGCGCTGGCCCGTCGCGCCGCCGACACGTTCGTCCTGGCCAGCGCGGAGAAGGTCGGTGCCGCGTCGCGTTTCGCGGTCCTGCCGCTCGACGAGGTCGCGGGCGTCGTCACGGACGTCGCGGCGGAGGACCCGACGCTCGTCGAGCTCCGGCGCGCGGGCGTCGCGCTGGTGCCCGCCTGACGGCCCCGCGCGAGGGCACGCGCGCGGTCGAGACGCGGGTGGGCCAGGCGTCAGCCCAGCGTCTCCGCCTCCTGCGCGACGCGGAGGAAGTCCTGCACCTCGACGGGCTCGAGCCGGTCGAGCACGGCGACGGCGTCCTGCTCGTCGAGGTACGTGGTGTCGACGCGCCACTCGACGTCGCCGACGCGGACGAAGACGTACCGCGTGGCGTTGTCGCGGAGCGTGACGGTCCCGTGCACCCCGTGACCGATCACCGTGCACGTCGGCTCGGAGCCCAGCGGCGCGCAGTCCGTCCGGTCCGTGCTCACGTCGACGACGTAGTTCGCCTCGTCGGCCGTGCCGGCCCCGCGCCGCCACTGCATCGTGAGGTCGAGGTCCGACCCGGGGTACGGCCACCGCGTCGTCAGGTAGGTCCACCCGCCGGGCAACGGGCTGTCGACCGAGGTGCCGTCCGTCAGCGGCAGCCCACCGTCGAACCGCTGCAGCTCGGTCCGCCGCTCGTCGCCGCGCTGCCAGCGCTGCAGCGCCGTGTCACCCAGCCCGAGCAGCACGACCGCGCCGACGACGATCGCGACCCACCGCCAGCGCGCGTGCCCCGTCACGACCAGCGGCAGCAGCACGGGCAGGGTCAGCAGGCACAGGTGCGCGACCGGCCCTCCCGGCGCGCGGCTCAGCGCCACCGCCACCACGAGCGCGGCGAGCACCGCGGCGAGCGCCGGGCGCCACCGCTCCCCCGGCGGGAGCCGGCGGAAGGCGACCGACGCCGTCACGACGAGGGCGACCACGCCCACCACCGCCGTCACGCCCAGCCCGACGAGGACGAGCCCGAGACCCTCCCAGCCGACCGACGGGCGGTTCGCGAGCAGCGCGACGACGGCCATGCCCGCCACGGCCACAGCACCCGGCACGACGAGCGTGATCAGCGCGGCGACGACGACGTCCCGACGGTTCCCCACAGCCACCGGCGGACCGTACCAGCGGGGCCAGGGCTGCCGTGGCGGAACTGCGTGAGGCGTTCCACGATGTCCCCACCGCCCGCGCGACGACGAGAGGTGAGCACGCTCATGGAGCACTGGACGGCGCCGCACCAGGACCGGGACCGCGTGAGCCGCGACGACGGGCACACCGCGAGGGGCGTCACCGAGCTCATGCTCGTCCGGCACGGCGAGAGCGTCGGCAACGTCGCGGCGTCGGCCGCCCAGCGCGCCGGCCAGGAGGTCATCGACCTCGACACGCGCGACGCGGACACCCCGCTGTCCGCACTCGGCGCGGAGCAGGCGACCGCCCTGGGCACCTGGCTCGCGGACGCGTCGCGCACGACCGGCCCGGACGTCGTGTGGGTGTCGCCCTACGTGCGCGCGGTGCAGACCGCGACGATCGCGCTCGAGGCGGCCGGGCTCGACCTCCCCCTGCACCAGGACGAGCGCCTGCGCGACCGTGAGCTCGGCGTCCTCGACCTGCTCACGAGCACCGGCGTCGACGCGCGGTTCCCGGCCGAGGCCGCGCGCCGCCGGCACCTCGGCAAGTTCTTCTACCGGCCACCGGGCGGCGAGTCCTGGGCCGACCTGACCCTCCGCGTCCGGTCGTTCCTCACCGACCTGGACCGGTGGGAGGCGGACCGCCGCGTCCTCGTGGTCGCGCACGACGCCGTCCTCATGACCGTCCGGTACGTCTGCGAGCGCCTCACCGAGACGGAGGTGCTCGACCTCGGCCGCCGCAACCCCGTCCGGAACGCGGCCGTGACCCGGCTCGTCCGGCAGCCGAGCCACCGCCCCGGACCGCCGCGGTGGGAGCTCACCGCGTTCAACGACGACGCCCACCTCCGCACGCGGGGGACGCCTGCCACGACGCACCCGGGAGACACCGATGCCCACCCGCACTGAGACCGTCACGCCCCGCCTGCTGCGCGAGTGGGCGCTGCCGTCGCTCGCGGGCTCGAAGTACGGGCGCGGTCAGGTCGTCGTCGTGGGCGGCGCGCGCACGACACCCGGCGCGGTGCTGCTCGCGGGTACCGCGGCGCTCCGGGTGGGGGCGGGCCGGCTCACGCTCGCGGTCGCCCGGTCCGTCGCGGTCCCGCTCGCCGTCGCCCTGCCCGAGGCGGGTGTCGTCGGGCTCCCCGAGACCGAGCAGGGGTCGGTCGAGGGCACCGGGCTCGACGTCGTCGCCGACGACCTGCACGCCGCCGACGCCGTGCTCGTCGGTCCGGGCCTCGACGACGCCGACCGCACCGCGGCCCTGCTCACCGCGCTCGTGCCGCTGGTCCGACGGTCGACGCCCGTCCTGCTCGACGCGTACGCCCTCGGCGTCCTCGCCGACCTCCCGGACGTCGCGGAGCAGCTGCGCGGCCGCCTCGTCCTGACGCCGAACACCACGGAGGCCGCGCGGCTGCTCGGCGTCCCCGACGACGACCTCGACGACACCGCGGCGGACCGCGTCGCGAAGCGCTACGGCGCGGTCGTCACGTGCCAGGGACGCATCGGCGCGCCCGACGGGGGCCGGTGGGAGGTCTCGACCGGGACGCCGGGGCTCGCGACCTCCGGGAGCGGGGACGTGCTCGCCGGTGCGCTCGTCGGGCTGCTCGGCCGTGGCGCCGACCCCGCCCAGGCCGCCTGCTGG
>NZ_JAAXOY010000264.1 GCF_012396155.1 Cellulomonas septica
GACGGCGGCCACCGCGAGCGTGGCGCCCGTGGCAGTCGCGGTGCGGCGCAGGCCGTCGGCGCGGGACGTGGCGAGCGGCGTCATGACGGCCCCCTCAGATGAGTCTGGAGTGACTCGTGGTGCTGGTGTGAAACAAGTGACAGAAATTGACGGTAGCCGAGCGGTCCAGGCAGGGAAAGGCGGCTGGGCGAATTGCGCGGCTGTCATTCGGCGATGCGTACTCTTGACGGGTGAACGACGCATCCGACGCCCTCGACCGCCTCGTCGACGAGTGGCTCACCGTGCCCGACGTGGCCGAGCGCACCGGACTCGACGCCGGGAAGGTGCGGCGCCTGCTCCAGGAACGCCGCCTCGTCGGCGCCCGCCGCGGCGACCCGCGCGTGCTGTCCGTCCCGGCCGCGTTCCTCGTCCCCGGGCACCTCGCGAACCCCGCGCAGCCCACGACGCCCCGCCCGGACGACGCGTGGACCGTGCTCGCCTCGCTGCAGGGCACGCTGACGGTCCTGGCGGACGCCGGGTTCTCGGACGAGGACGCGATCGTGTGGCTCTTCACGCCCGACGACTCGCTGCCGGGCACGCCCGTCGAGGCGCTCCGTGCGGGCCGCAAGACCGAGGTGCGCCGGCGGGCCCAGGCCGAGCTCTGACGAGGACGTCGCGCCCGCGGTCGTCGCGGCCCTCGTCCGGGCCGCCTCCGCACGCTGACCGTGCCCGGTCCCGTCGGCGGAGGCCGCCGTCCGGGCCACCTGCGCGCGCCGAGCGACGCGGTCCGGTAGGCGGGACGGGCGTCCGTCACCCGGACGCGTGAGGCGGCGTTCACCCGTCCGGCCCACCCCGCCGCGGGGGCGCGGGCTTTTCACCCGGTCCCGTGCCGCTAGCAGAAGCACCCCGCGCGCGTGCGCCCGCTCCCCCGGGCGGCGGAGCGCGGTGACCCGGGGAGGCCGTCGGCGGGTGACCTGGCGCACACGCCCCGGTGCCCGTCCAGGGCCGTTCGGGGGACGGGGTCGATAACGATTTCGTCCGATTGCTGCCGTCGTGGGCGATACGCGACGCACCTGTGACATAACTCACCTGGAAAACTTGTTACCCCGGGCAATCCGGACATTCTCCAGCGAAGGCACAGGTCACGGTATGTCGGATGTTGCCGGACAGCCACATCGGGACATAACGGCTGACATAAAGTCAGGACCAGCGGCCCAAGTCCGGCGGATTCCCGCCGATAAGTTGATTGGCGTCGCGCACCGCGGGCCAGGCAGCCCGCAGGTTTCCCAGGGCTCCTGCCCCGGCCACGACCCGACCCGGTCGAGGGCCCCAGCGACTCTCATACCCCGAGGAGTTTTTGCATGTCTCCCGCACGCCTGCACGTCTCCGCACCGGTCCGCCGCGCCGCCCTCGCGGTGCTCACCGGTGCGCTCTCCGTGGGCCTCGTCAGCCTCGCGGTCCCGGCCTCCGCGACGACGCCCGACTACGTCAGCAGCGCCCAGTCGCTCGCCGCGACCACCACCTCCACCGCCCCGAAGACGGTCGCCGTCGACGCGTTCGGGCGCACGGTGCAGGGCGGCTGGGGCACGGCGACGACGGGCGGGGCGTGGGCCGCCGCCGGCGGCGACGCGACCGACTACACCGTCGCCAACGGCACCGCGAGCATGGCCGTGCGCAAGGCCGGCTGGCAGCTCAGCTCCTCGCTGCCGACCGTGAAGTCGACCGACACCGACCTCCGTGCGGTCGTCAGCCTGGACAAGGCGCCGGTCGGCGGTGCCGTCGACGCCGACGTCACGGGCCGCAACGTCTCGGCCACCGCGGCCTACCGCCTGCGCGCCAAGGTCCTCGCCGACGGCAACATCCGCGCCTCGCTCATCAGCGTCAACGGCTCGACGGTGACGACGCTGTCCTCGCAGACCCTCATGGGCCTGGGCACGAGCGGCAAGCAGCTCAACGTGCGCCTGGTCGTCACGGGCACCGCGCCGACCACGCTCAAGGCGAAGGTCTGGTCGACCACCGCGACCGAGCCCGCCGACTGGCAGCTCACCGCGACCGACAGCACCGCCGCGCTGCAGGCGCCCGGCGGCATCGCGTTCGGCGGCTACACCGGCTCCTCGGTGACCAACGCCCCCATCACGGTCCGCGTCGCCGACGTGCGCGCCACGTCGACCGAGGCCGCCGTGCCCGCGCCGGTCGCGCCGGGCGTCGTCGGCACCTACGTGCCCGACGCCACGACCACCGGCGTCCCGAACGGCACCAAGCTCACGGTGCACAACGGCGACCTCACCATCACGACGCCGAACACCGTCATCGACGGGCTCGACGTGCGCGGCTTCGTCAAGGTCGCGGCGTCGAACGTCACGATCAAGAACTCGATCATCCGCGGCCGCGCGACCTCGACGCAGACCGCGCTCGTCACCAGCGCGTCCTCCACGGCGTCGGTCACGGTCGTCGACTCCGAGCTCTACAACTCGGCCCCCGGCCCCTGGGTCGACGGCGTGCGCGGCTACAACTTCACGCTCAAGCGCGTGAACCTGCACGACGTCATCGACATGGCCCACATCTACGGCGACAACGTCACCATCGAGGCCTCCTACCTGCACGACAACCTGCACTACGAGGTCGACCCCGCGCAGAACAACACCCCGAGCCACGACGACAGCATCCAGATCCAGAAGGGCAACAACATGCGGATCGTCGGCAACAACATCTCGGGCGCCTTCAACACCGGCATCCAGTTCACCCAGGACCAGGGGATCGTCTCCAACGTCACCATCGAGAAGAACATGCTCGACGGCGGCGGCTGCACCGTGAACCTCGCCGAGAAGGGCAAGGGCCCCTTCCAGGGCATCACCGTCAAGGACAACAAGTTCGGGCGCACGACCAAGAACTACAACTGCGCGATCATCTCGCCGACCACCACGGTCGTCACGACCTCGAACAACTACTTCACCGACGGCGTCGTCGCCACGGTCCGCAAGGGCAGCTGACCAGCCCTTCTGCACACGAGGCTGCGCCGGTCCCACCGGGCCGGCGCAGCCGCACGACGGAGCCCGCCCCGGACACCCCGGGGCGGGCTCCGTCCGTGCTGGCTCAGGACGGGCGGGTGAAGACGTCCCACATGTCGAGATCCGTTGCCCCGCGGTCCCGACGCAGGTCACGAACAGGTCACGGCGTCCGGGACGCGTGTCCGAGACGCCGTGATTCCGCCGAATGGGTGTTTCTCCTATAGTCGGCGTGCGCGGCGAGCCAGGGCCGTCTACGCGACGAAGTCGCAGGCCCGGGCTCTCGCGGGCACGGCAGGACCCTCCACGAACGGGTGCTCCCACCCGTGACGGACCCTGTCGGATCGCCGCTCGACGACCTGGCCCCGACCTTCGGAGACCGCCCGTGCGAGGACGACACAGCGAGACGCAGCACCCGCCGACCCACCGCGCAGCACGCCGCCCACGGGCGGCCGCACCGACGCGGCGCCTCGTCACCACGGTCGCCTCCGCCGCCGCCCTCGCCGTCGCCCTCGTCGTCGCGATCATCGCCCCCGCGGAGTCCGCCCCCATCGGCGTCTACCGCCCGGTCGCCCCGGACCGCGTGCTCTCCGGCACGACGCTCGCCGCCGGCGGGACCGTCACCGTCACGCTCCCCGCGGTCCCGGCGGGCGCGACGTCCGCGACGCTGCAGGTCACCGCCGCCCGCACGACCGCGGCGACCACCCGCGTCTCCGTCTGCCCCGGCACCGCGGTCACCGACGCCTGCACCGCCGCCCCCGCGCTCGTCGTCACCGCGGAGGAGCCCGCGTCCGCGACGGTCACCGTCCCCGTGAGCGCCGCCCGCCCGACCGTCACGCTCCAGGCGAGCGCCGACACCCGCGTGTTCGCCGACCTGCACGGGTTCGGCGTCGACGCCTCCAAGGGCTCCGCGGCCGAGGACTCGCTGTACGTGCCCGTCGACCCGCACCGCGTGCTCGAGACCAGCGTCTCGGGCCGGGGCACCACGACCGTCACCGTGCCCGAGGCACCGAAGGGCGCGACCGCCGTCGCCCTGCGACTCACGTCGACCGCGAGCACCGAGACGTCCTACGTCGCCGTCTGCCCCCAGGGCCAGACCGCCGCGACGTGCGCCGCCACGTCGGTGCTCAACCCGATCCCGGAACGCGCACGGCAGGCGTCGCTCGTCGTCCGCCTCGGCGCGGGCGGGACCCTGCAGCTCTTCAACCAGCAGGGCGACCACACCGTCGCGGTCGACGTCGACGGCTGGTACGTCGCCCGGACCGTCAGCAGCACCGGCGGCAACCTCCAGACGCTCGACGAGCCCGACACGCTCGGCGCGACGGTCGTGAAGTCCGGCGCGAGCGCGTCGCTCCGGCTCGAGGACGTCCCCGCCAACGCGACCGCCGTCCAGGTCCGCCTGACCGCGAAGGGCGCGTGGCGCCCGACCACCGTGAGCGCGTGCCCGGGCACCGCCGCCTCCGACGAGTGCCGCGAGACGTCCTTCCTCGTCGCGTCGCCGGACGCGCCCGCGCGCAACCAGGCGCTCGTCCCGCTCGGCGGCTCGGCGCGCGACACCATCACGCTCACGTCGACCGACGCGAGCGTGCGCGTCACGCCCGAGGTCGTCGGGTACGTCGTCGGCCCCGGCGGC
>NZ_JAAXOY010000265.1 GCF_012396155.1 Cellulomonas septica
GACCGCCGCCTGGTCCGCGAGGATCGTCGCCGCCGACGCGACGCCGCCGCTGGTCGTGTCGGCGCCGTCAGGGCGGGTGTACGAGGTGGCCGAGGGCTCGGTGCCCGACGTGTCCGTCGTGCCCGTCGTGCCCGTCGTGTCGGTCGAGCCGTCGACGGTGCCGCCCGTGGTCGGGCCGGTGTCCGTCGGCTCACCCGTCGCGCCCTCCGCAGCGAGCGCCTGCGTCACGGTCTCCCGCAGCCGGGCGACGGCCTCGTCGAGCGTCGTCGCGAGCGCGGTCAGCGCCTGCTGCGCGGCATCGGTGGCCTCCTGCGCGTCGAGCGTGCCGGCGATCGCGTCCTGGCAGGCCGCGAGCGCGTCCGTGACGGCGGTGTCGTCGCCGTCCCGGGCCTGCGGCTGCGCGGCGGCGACATCGGCCAGCCGCCCGGGTTGACCTACGGCTGCTTCGCCGAGACCGCGCTGCTCGCCCTGTCCGGCCACACCGGCCACTTCTCGCTGGGCGTCCCGACGCTCGACCAGGTCGACCACCTCCGCGCGATCGCCCGCCGCTTCGCCGGCCTCGGCTTCCGCGCCGCCCCGCCGACGACCTTCGGCCGCCCGCTCGGGGCCGACGACGCCGACCGTCTCGGTGCCGTCGGAGCGGTCGACGCCCCACGTGCGCCCGTCGGCGCATCGACGGCCCGCGCCGCCACGCACGCGACGACCCGGGCGTGGGTACCGCAGAAGCGGCCCGCTCCGGTCACCACACCCGGGTCGCCGGAGCCCGTCGGGACGGCCGCAGGTGCAGGGAGGGTTGACGTGGCCGTCACCGAGGGGGCGACCGCCGAATCCGGCCCGGGCGGTGCCGCGCTCGTCACGGTCGGGACGATCCGGTGACCCGGCGGGTCGTCCTGCTCGGCGGCGGGTACGTGACGCTGCACGCCTACGGCGCCCTCGTGCGACGCGTCCGCGGGATGCTCCGCGACGGATCCGTCGAGATCGTCGTCGTGTCCGACAACCCCGTGCACAACTTCCACGGCTTCACGGGCGAGGTCGCGTCCGGCCTCCTGCCCACCCACCTGACCCAGACGCCGCTCGCGGAGGCCATGCCGCTCGCGACCGTCGTGCACGCCCGTGTCGAGCACGTCGACCTCTCCGCCCGCACGGTCACGTACCGGCCGGCGGACGGCGGCGACGTCGGGACGACGACGTACGACGCGCTCGTCCTCGGCACCGGCGCGGGCGAGCCGGTCGACGAGGTCGACGGGCCCCTGCGGGGCGTTCTCGAGCTCCTCCATGAGGTCACCGCCGGCGTAGGCGCCGGCACGCGTGCCCCAGCCCGACGCGTGCGCCATGCGCAGGAAGCCGAGCAGGCGGACGGGCATGAGGAAGAACGTCGAGACGATGATGAAGATCGGCAGGCGCAGGAAGTCGGACGGCTTCTCGTGCAGGTGGCGG
Source organism: Cellulomonas septica (assembly GCF_012396155.1). Classification (GTDB taxonomy): domain Bacteria; phylum Actinomycetota; class Actinomycetes; order Actinomycetales; family Cellulomonadaceae; genus Cellulomonas; species Cellulomonas septica. Next base: position 1,438 of record NZ_JAAXOY010000265.1, read on the forward strand.
ATCTGCCGGATCGCCATGGACAGCACCGACGAGATGATCATCGTGGCGACGACCCAGACCCAGCCCTCGAGCCCGGTGTAGGTCTCGAGGATCGCCTGGTAGAGGTTCACGCCGGTGCCGGAGACCGCGCGGTAGACCCAGCCCGCGATCGTCCCGACCAGCAGGAACGGCAGGATGATGTCCATCACGAAGAAGATGGCGAGCACGGGGGCGTGGCCCATCATCCAGGGCAGCATGCGCAGGGTGTTGTACTGGCTGCCGCGGGCCCAGCGGAGCTGCTGCTTGAAGAGCTTCTTCACCTGCAGCGGGGCGTCCGTGTAGACGAGGCTCGTGTACTGGTACACGCACTTGTAGCCGGCCTTGAGCGTCAGGTTGGTCAGCGTGCGGTCGTCGGAGACCTCGAGGAAGACGCCCATGAACTTCTCGTGCATGAAGTCGTCCATGACGTCGACGAGGATGTGCCGGCGGAACGCGATGGTGCGTCCGGGGAGGCAGCCGACCTGGCCGAGCGCGGACTGCGCGGGCATCGAGTAGAGCGCACGCGTGTTCTCGAGCCAGTCGGCCCAGCGGGTGATCCAGGACCGCTCGGGGTCGAGGATGCGCTGACGCGTGGTGACGCCGCCGATGTTCGCGTCGGCGAACGGCTTGACGAGCTCGGGCAGCGTGCCGTCGGTCCAGACGGTGTCGGAGTCGACGAGCACGGTGATCTCGCCGCGCGACATCTCGGTGCCGATCTTGACGGCGTTGCGCTTGCCCGGGATCGGGGTGTGCACCCAGCGGACGAGCGGCGCGAACTCCTCGCTGACGCGCTCGAGGCCCGGGTTGGGCTTGCCGTTGATGACGACGATGACCTCGTCGGGCTGCTGCGCGACGATCCGCGCGAGCACGTCGTGGAAGAGGTCGAGGGGCTCGTCGACCACGGGGACGACGACCGAAGTGGTGCCGTGGAACTCGCCGGTGTACGGCTTGTAGCGGCGCGAGAGCAGCACCTTGAGCAGCCACAACGCCCAGATCAGCGTGGAGAAGACAGCGAAGAGATAAAACTCCGACTGCCCTTCCAGCATATGGCGCAGCTGAAGAACGAAAACGAACATTGAATGGCCTACCCGACACGGTGGTGGCTTTTTCTGACAAGCTGTTCCGGCGTCGTCGGCGATCCAGCATGGACGTCGCCGGCAGGTCCTGGGAGACCCTGCGGGCGCGTCGATGGACCACGCACAGGCCTCTGACCTGCGAGTGGACGTGCGCAACCGCCCCCTGCAAGTGGAGGCGCACGGTCCGGTCGCGGCGGCGGGCACAGATGTGCCGCACGTCCGGCGAACTCGGTAAAACGAACCTACCAGGCGGTAACAGGGCATTGAGACGGACATGCGTCCAAAAGTGACCGCGCTCACCGGAAGCGCTTACCCCTTGACCGGAGATGTCCGGTTTGCCTGGGGCAACTTCACACGAAATTTACAAGAAGTTGCTCGGGACGACGGCCTCAGTCGCGGTGGTGCAGGAGGTCCTGGTAGTCGGGATGACGGGCCACCCACGCCTTCACGAACGGGCACAACGCCACGACGTCCCGGTGGCTCTCCCGGACCGCGTCCAGCGCCTCGCGCACGAGCGTCGACGCGACCCCGCGGCCCTCCGCGCGCGGGTCGACCTCGGTGTGCGTGAACACGACCGTCCGGCCCACCACGTCGTACACCGCGAACCCCAGCAGCTCGCCCGCCTCGTCGCGGGCCTCGAACCGGTGCGCCTCCGGCGCGTCGCTGACCAGCACGTCCGTCATGCACCGATGGTGCGGCACCGGACGCCCGACCACCAGCCCCGGGCCGCCGTCGGTACGCGGTGCGAGACTGAGGGCATGCTCCAGCCCTACCGCGAGATCCTGTCGCGCCCGGGTGCCCTCGCCTTCTCCGTCGCGGGGATGGTCGCGCGCCTCCAGATGTCGATGATCGGGATCGGCATCGTCCTCATGATCTCCGCGCTGTACGACTCCTACGGGCTCGCCGGACGGGTGTCCGCCGTCTACGTCGTCGCGCAGGCCCTCTGCTCGCCGCAGCTCGCCCGGCTCGTCGACCGGCACGGCCAGGCCCGCGTCATGCGCCCCGCCGTCGCCGTCGCGTCCGTCGGGCTCGTCACGCTCGTCGTCGCGGCCCGCGCCGACAGCAACCCGTGGCTCCTCTACGTCGCCGCCGCCGTCACGGGCGCCGCGGTCGGGTCGTTCGGCTCGCTCGTGCGCGCCCGCTGGTCCGGCGTGCTCGGCGGCGACCCGCGCCCCATGCACACGGCGTACGCGCTCGAGTCGACCATCGACGAGTTCGTCTTCATCGTCGGTCCCGTCCTCGCCACGGTCCTCGCGACCGGCGTCGACCCCGCCGCCGGCCTGGTCGTGCCGCTCGTCGCCCTGCTCGTCGGGGGCTACTGGTTCCTCGCGCTGCGCGCCACCGAGCCCGCCCCGACCGTCGCCGCCGGCGGCGAGCGCGTGCGCGGCTCCGTCCTCGCGAACCCCGGCATGGTCGTGCTCGCGCTCGTGTTCGTCGCGATGGGCGCGATCTTCGGCGCGACCGACGTGTCGACCGTCGCGTTCGCCGAGGAGTCCGGCAACACCGGGATCGCCGGCGTGATCCTCGCCGTGTTCGCGTTCGGGTCGTTGATCGCCGGGCTGCTCTACGGCACGCGGCACTGGGTCCGGCCCCTACACCAGCGGTTCGCGATCGGCGTCGTCGTGCTCGCTGTGGGGGTGTCCTTCTTCGTCGTCGCGACCAACCTCGTCGTGCTCGCCGCCGTCATGTTCGTCACCGGCTTCGCGATCGCCCCCACGCTCATCAACGGCAACGCGCTCGTCCAGCAGCTCGTCCCGCCCGCGCGGCTCACCGAGGGCCTCACCTGGGTCGGCACGTCACTCGGCGTCGGCGTCTCGTTCGGGTCGTCCATCGCGGGCGCCCGCATCGACGCCGACGGGTCGCACGGCGGGTTCCTCGTCGTCATCGTCTCCGCCGGGCTCGCGCTCGTCGCGACCCTCGCCGCGTACCGCACGCTGCGGCCGCGCCCCGACGCGAAGTCCGCCGACGAGCGCGTCGCGCGTGCCGTGGAGGACGAGTCGCCGTCGGCCACCGCCGGGGCCGCCGTC
>NZ_JAAXOY010000266.1 GCF_012396155.1 Cellulomonas septica
CTCGGTGAGCTCGAGCCCGAGGACTCCGCGGGTGGCCCCGGCACCGCGCACCGCCGCGGGGACGCGGGCGTCGACCGTGTCGAGTGCGGCGCGTGCGTGGGCCGCGTGCACGGCGGGGTGGCGCACGACGTCGAGGCCCTCGACGACGAACCAGGTGGCGAACAGGGGGCGGGCGATGCGACGCAGCAGCACGTGGACTCCTCCTTACAGCGCGCCGCCGGCCGCGGCCGGGGCGTCGGGTGACTCGCCGGAGTCGCCGATGGTCTCCCGGGCGACGAAGTTCTCGAGGTCGAACAGGTTGTCGCCGGCGCGGGTCGCGACGGTCAGCAGGGTGCGGGCGGAGGCGACCTCCTCGACCTGCTCCTTGAGGAACCACAGCAGGAACTGCTCGCCGAGCGCGTCGCCCTCGGCGCGCGCGGCCCGGAAGATCGCCTCGATCTGCTCGGTGACCTGCTGCTCCTGCGTGAGCGCGAGCGCGACCGGCTCGACGACCGAGGAGAACCGGTTGCGCACCGGACCCCCGGGCGGGATCTCGACGTCGAGGTCCCGGTCCAGCAGGTACTGGACGAGCATCATCGCGTGGTTGCGCTCCTCGAGCGCCTGCCGGTAGTAGTGCCGGGCGAGCTGCGGCAGGTCCTGGCCGTCGCACCACACGGCGATCGCGACGTACTGCTGGTGCGCGTCGAACTCGTGCCCGATCTGCTCGCGCAGCAGCCGGAGGAACTCCGAGCCGGTCGACGGTGTCGTCATGTCGGCCACGCTAGTGCGCGCGGGGGCGTCGCGCCGCGAGGGCGGGAGGGCGACGCGCCGCGCGGGCGGGAATGCGTCGCGCGTACGTGTCGTTGTGCAGCGCATGAGCCCGACAGTCCAGGCGCCGACCCGTGCGCCCGCCCCCGTCGTGCCCGGCGTCCTCATCGGCTGGGCGGGTGTGCCGTCCACCGACGGTGCCCCCACCGGTGCGACCCCGTCGGCGGGGCTAGGCTCGTGGGCGATGAGCGAGGACACCCACCGCGCACCCGACGCCGAGGACGAGGGCGCCCGGACCGCGCGGTTCGAGGCCGAGGCGCTGGTCTACCTGGACCAGCTGTACGGCGCTGCCCTGCGGATGACGCGCAACCCGGCGGACGCCGAGGACCTGGTGCAGGAGACCTTCACCAAGGCGTTCGCGGCGTTCCACCAGTACCGGCCGGGCACGAACCTCAAGGCGTGGCTCTACCGGATCCTGACGAACACGTACATCAACTCCTACCGCAAGAAGCAGCGCGAGCCGCAGCAGTCGCGGTCGGAGGAGATCGAGGACTGGCAGCTCGCGCGTGCGGAGTCGCACACGTCGAGCGGCCTGCGTTCCGCCGAGGCGGAGGCGCTGGACCACCTCCCGGACTCCGACGTCAAGGACGCGCTCCAGCGCATCCCGGAGGAGTTCCGGATCGCGGTGTACCTCGCCGACGTCGAGGGGTTCGCGTACAAGGAGATCGCCGAGATCATGGGGACGCCGATCGGGACGGTGATGTCCCGGCTCCACCGGGGACGTGCGCAGCTGCGGGAGCTGCTCACGGACTACGCGCGCGAGCGCGGCCTGGTGGCGGCGGCACCGAGCGCGCCGGAGGGTGCTCGATGAGCGAGATGGACGAGTCGGTCACGCAGATGACCGGCGGGTGCGGCAACAACTGCGAGGACGCGCTGGACCGGCTCTGGGAGTACCTGGACGCCGAGCTGGCCGACGTCGACGCCCAGACGGTGCGGACGCACCTGGCCGAGTGCCAGGGGTGCCTGCACGAGTACGACCTCGACGTCGTCGTGAAGCACCTGGTGCGACGCGGCTGCCAGGAGGTGGCACCCGACACGTTGCGGGTCCGCATCCACGAGCAGCTGACCGTGCACCTGCGCTCGCCGCAGACCTGACAGGCCGAAGGCCCGGTCCCCACGTGGGGTCCGGGCCTTCGTGCGTGCGGGAGCGTCCCGGCCTGAGCTCAGGCGTTGGGACGCTTGCCGTGGTTCGCGCCGTTGCCCGCTCGGGAACGACGCTTGCGGCCGCGCTTGCTCATGGATCGTCTCCTCGACGTGTGTGCTGGTTGCCCTCCATCGTCCCACATCGCACGAGGACCCCCGACGGCCGCTCAAGTCGGCGGGCAATCCGGCCGATAAGGGCTGCGTGACCCAGAGCACGCAGTCCGTCATCCCGTTCCTGCACGCCCTCGCCAGCACGGGCGGCTCCGACCTGCACTGCAAGGTCGGCTCCGCGCCGCGCGTGCGCGTCGACGGGCGGCTGCGCAAGCTGCAGGTGCCGGACCTGCGTCCGTCGGACACCGAGCGGATGCTCGAGGAGGTCCTGCCCGACGACCTGGTCGAGAAGTTCCGCACGACGCACGAGGCCGACTTCGCGTACTCGCTCTCGGGTGTGGGGCGGTTCCGCGTGAACGCCTACCAGGCGCGCGGCACGTACGGCCTGGTGTTCCGGCGGGTCGCCGTGGGCGCCGAGTCGCTCGGCACGCTGGGGCTGCCGGAGGTCGTGGGGGAGCTCGCGCTCGAGCCGCGCGGCCTCGTGCTGGTGACGGGCCCGACGGGGTCGGGCAAGACGACGACGCTCGCGTCGATGGTCGACCTCATCAACACGTACCGCGAGGTCAACATCGTCACGATCGAGGACCCGATCGAGATCCTGCACCACGACAAGAAGGCGATCGTGTCGCAGCGGGAGGTGCGCCAGGACACCGCCGACTTCACGGTCGCGCTGCGCGCCGCGATGCGGCAGGACCCCGACGTGATCCTGGTCGGCGAGATGCGCGACGTGGAGACGGTCCGCGCGGCGCTGTCCGCGGCGGAGACCGGCCACCTGGTCCTGTCGACGCTGCACACGATCGACGCGGCGGAGTCGATCAACCGCGTCGTGGACTTCTTCCCGCCGCACGAGCAGAAGCAGGTGCGCGTGGCGCTCGCGCAGGCCCTGCGCGGCATCGTGTCGCAGCGCCTGGTCCGCCGGGCCGACGGGACGGGCCGGCGCGCCGCGGTCGAGGTCATGGTCAACACGGGCCGCACGGCCGAGGTGATCCTCGACCCGATGAGCGGCCCGCCGCTGATCGACCTCATCAAGGACGGCGACTTCTACAAGATGCAGACGTTCGACCAGCACCTGTTCCAGCTGGTCCGGGACGACGTCATCACGTACGAGGAGGCCATGGCGACCTCGACGAACCCGCACGACCTCACGGTGGAGCTGCGGCAGGCGGGCCTCGTGTCCTGACCGCTCCACCACCTGCGTGCCCCCGGCGAGGCGCGCACCCGGCCGACCGGCGGGGTGCGCGCCTTCGTCGTCCCCGGGGGTTGCGTGTCGCGTCAGACGCGATATAACGTGTTCGACGGAACGAGATATATCGCGAAGAGGAGCAGCAGCATGGCCACCGAGACGTGGGTCGTCGCCCACCCCCAGATCATCGAGGTCGAGCAGGTCGCGGCCCTGCGCGTCCAGCTCGTCGGCGGGCGGGTCGACGTCGTCGCCCGCGACGAGCCCGGCGCGCGCATCGAGGTGCACGACGTCGAGGGCCGCCCGCTCGAGATCACGCTCGTCGACGGCGAGCTCCGCGTCGGCTACTCGTTCACGCTCAGCGGCTGGGAGGGGTGGCTCGAGAAGGTCCGCAACTTCCGCGACAAGGACCGCGCCGACGTGCACATCGCCGTCCCGCGCGAGGTCTACGCCAAGGTCGGCACGGTCAGCGCCGAGGGACTGCTGGCCGGCACGGTGTCGGACTCGTCGGTGTCGACCGTGTCCGGGTCGCTCGTCGTCGACGGCACCCGCGGCCGGCTGTCGGCCCACACCGTCTCGGGCGAGGTCGTCGTCCGCGACCACGCGGGCGACCTCCAGCTGAACTCGGTGTCGGGCGAGCTCGCGGCGTCGGGCGAGCTGACGCTCGTGCAGGCCAACACCGTGTCCGGCGCGCTCACGTTCGACGTCACCTCCGGGACCTCGTCGCTCACCGCGTCGAGCGTCTCGGGCGACGTGACCGTGCGCCTGCCGTACGGCAGGGGTGTCCAGGTCCGCGCGCAGTCGGTGTCGGGGCGTCTCGTCGTCGACGACGAGGAGTACAAGGGCTCGATGCCCGGCCAGCGCAAGGTCGACCTGCGCACCGGTGACGGCGCGTGCTTCGTGCAGGCGAGCTCGGTCTCCGGCCACATCACGGTGCTGCGCGGGGCCGCGCGATGATGGCTCCGGTGTTCGCGCACGGGCAGCTGCGGCTCTACCTGCTGTCCCTGCTGGAGTCCGGGCCCAAGCACGGGTACGAGCTCATCACCGCGCTCTCCGACCGGTTCGGCGGCACCTACCGCCCGAGCGCCGGCACGATCTACCCGCGTCTCGCCCGGCTCGAGGAGGAGGGCCTGGTCGTCCGCGTCGACCAGGAGCGCAAGAGCACCTACTCGCTGACCGACGCAGGGCGGGCCGAGCTGGCCGCACGCGAGGCCGACCTCGCCGACCTCGAGGAGGGCATCGCGGACACCGTCCGCGACCGTGCCGCGTCGGTGCGTGCCGACGTCCGGGGGGAGATGCGCGGGCTGCGCGCCGACCTGGCCGCCGCCGCGCAGCAGGCCCGTGCCACGGCCGTGCAGCACCAGCCGCCC
>NZ_JAAXOY010000267.1 GCF_012396155.1 Cellulomonas septica
GGGCGTCGTCGCCGGTCCCCGCCGCCCGGACGGCGGACGGGGCGGCCCGCTGCGTGCGGACCGCCCCGTCGAGGTCGTGCGTGCCGGCGGTCGGGCCGGCAGGTGAGCGAGGACTACTGGCCGATGGCCAGCTTGACCTCGTCGGTGAACTGCTTGGCGGCCTGCTCGGGCGTGAGCCGCTGGAACAGGACCTCCTCGTTGATGCGCTTGGTGATGCCGGCGACCTCGCCCGCACCCACCGGCGGCACGACGGGACCGTCGACGATGTCGCCCTCGAGGCTCGCGAGGAACTCGGCGGCCTGCTTGTCGGTGTCGTTGAACTTGTCCTGCACCGCGGCGCGGACGTCGGTGTTGGCGGGCAGGCCGCGGTCGGACAGCAGGATCTCGCCGGCGGCGGGGTCGTTCAGCAGGAAGTCGACGAGGAGCTTGGCCTCCTCCGGGTGCTGCGACTTCGCGGAGACGGAGTAGAACATGGCCGGCTTGAAGTACATGCCGGTGCGCTCCTCCTCCGACTCGCCGGGGACGCGCAGCAGCTGGAGCTGGCGGCCGGACGCGGTCGTGATCGCGGTGAGCTGGTTGGTCCAGAACCACGCCATCGCGCCCTTGTTGGTGCCGACGAGGGACTGCTCCGGGCCGCCCGCGTCGGTCTCGACCGTGAGCGCCGCGTCGGGCGTGCCGCCGCCGGCCTGCAGGTCGAGCGAGTACTGCCACCAGTCGGCCAGCGTCGACTCCTTGTAGCCGACCTCGCCGTCCTCGTTGTAGAGGGACTCGCCGCGCTGCCGCGCGAAGATCGAGAAGCCGGGCTCGTTGAAGCCGTAGTCCTGCGCGCCGTAGACGGCCTTGCCCGTCTTGGCCGAGATCTCGTTGGCGATGTCGACGTAGTCCTCCCACGTCCACGTGGTGTCGTCGGGCAGCTCGACGCCCGCGGCGGCGAACGCCTCGGGGTCCGCGACGATCGCGTACGCGTTGACGCCCGTCGCGACGCCGTAGAGCGCGTCGTCGATCGTGCCGGACTGCAGCACGTTCGGGTCGATCTTCGAGGTGTCGAGGTCGAGCTCGTTCAGGTCGGCCAGCACGCCCTGCGACGCGTAGTCCGCGAGGTAGCGCTCCTCCTGCGTGATGACGTCGGGGGCGTCACCGCCGGCGACGCCGGTGCTCAGCTTGTCGAAGTACGAGTTCCAGTCCGTGTAGTCCGGCACCACCGTGATGTGCGGGTACTTCTCGGTGAACTTGTCGAGCACCTGCTGCGTGAGCTCGTGGCGGGTGTCGGAGCCCCACCACGAGAAGCGGATCTCGACGGGCTCGGGCGGGCCGGACGAGGTGGCCTCGGCGGCGGGCTCGTCGGACCCGGCGCAGGCGGTCAGGGCGAGGGCCCCGACGGCGAGCAGTGCAGCGGACCGCAGGACGGCGGTCCGGCCGCGGAGGGCGGGACGGTGGCGCATGGTTCTCCTTCGTGACGAGGACGTCGGTGTGCTGGTCACTGCGGCCGGGCGCGAGCCCGGGTGCTACTTGATGCCGGTCGTCGCGATGCCCTTGACCAGGTACTTCTGGCCGAAGAGGAACGCGAGGAAGACGGGCAGGAGGGAGACGATCGACATCGCGAACATCGGGCCCCACGAGCTCTGGCCCGTGGCGTCGATGAACGTGCGCAGGGCGACCGGTGCCGTGTACATGTCCGGTCTCGTGAGGAAGATCAGCTGGCTGAAGAAGTCGTTCCACGTCCAGATGAACGTGAAGATCGCGGTGGTCGCGAGGGCGGGCATCGACAGCGGCAGCATGATCTGCAGGTAGATGCGGCCGTGCCCGCAGCCGTCGAGGCGCGCGGCCTCGTCCAGCTCCTTCGGGATGCCGCGGAAGAACTGGACCATGAGGAAGATGAAGAACGCGTCCGTGGCCAGCAGCTTCGGCACGATCAGCGGCAGGAACGTGTTGATCCACTCGAGCCGGGAGAACAGCACGTACTGCGGGACGATGATCACGTGGATCGGCAGCATGATCGACATGAGCATGATCGCGAACCACAGCTGCCGGCCCTTGAACTGCAGCCGCGCGAACGCGTAGGCCGCCATCGAGCAGCTCACGAGGTTGCCGACGAGCGAGCCGAGGACGATGAGCGCCGAGTTCAGCAGGTAGCGGCTGAACGGGTACTGCAGCGCGTTCCACCCCGCCGTGTAGTTGGTGGTGTCGATCTCCGACGGGATGAGCGACACGTCCCGGAAGATCAGCTCGCTCGGCTTGAACGAGCTCACGAGCAGCCAGATCAGCGGGTACAGCATGATCAGCGCGAGCGCGATCAGGCCCACGTGCTTGAGGAAGGCGCGCCAGCGGGACGGCCAGGGGGAGCGGACGCGGAGCGCCGGGGCGTCGGTGCCGCCGTGCCGGGCGTCGGCGCGCGAGGCGTGGACGCCGGCGGCGGGGTCGGGGCGCATCTGGAGGTCAGTCATCACCGTAGAAGACCCAATACTTGGAGGCGAGGAAGTTGAGTGCCGTCATGGCGGCGACGATGAGCACCAGCAGCCACGCCATCGCGGAGGCGTAGCCCATCTGCAGGGCCGTGAAGCCCTTCTGGTAGAGGTAGAGCGTGTAGAACATCGTCGAGTCGGCCGGTCCGCCGGTTCCGCCGGAGACGACGAACGCCTGCGTGAAGCTCTGGAACGCGCCGATGACCTGGAGCACGAGGTTGAAGAAGATGATCGGCGTGAGCAGCGGGATCGTGATGCTGCGGAACTGCCGCACCTTGCCGGCGCCGTCGATCGACGCGGCCTCGTAGTACATCTCCGGGATCTGCCGCAGGCCCGCGAGGAAGATGATCATCGGGGCGCCGAACGTCCAGACGTGCAGGGCGACGAGCGTCCACAGCGCGGTGTCGGGGTCGGAGACCCACCCCTTGCCCTGCACGCCGAACAGCGCGAGGAACGCGTTGACGAGGCCCTCCGCACCGAACACCTGCCGCCAGAGGATCGCGACGGCGACCGAGCCGCCGAGCAGCGACGGCAGGTAGAACACCGAGCGGTAGAACGACAGCCCGCGCAGCCCGCGGTCGAGCAGCATCGCGAGCCCGAGGGCCACGACCAGCTGCAGCGGCACCGCCGTCAGCACGTACGTGAACGTGACCTTGAGGGAGTTGAGGAGCCGGGGGTCCTCGAACATCCGCGTGTAGTTCTCCAGCCCGATCCACGTCGGCGGCTTGAGCAGCCGGTACTCCGTGAAGGACAGGTAGAGCGACATCACCATCGGCCCGACGGTGATGAGGAACAGCCCGAGGAACCACGGCGCCAGGAAGATCGCGGCGACCTTGCCCTCGCCCCGTCCCGTGACGCCACGGGCGGCGCCCGCGGCTCCTCGTCTCCCGGTCGTTCGCCGGAACTCACTTACTACCGACATGCGTCGACCACCTCGTTGTGCATCGGCGTTGCAGCGGGAAACCGGTTCCCGATTGGGTACCGTAGCACCGGCCGAGCGCCTTGGGAACCGGTTTCCTGTGGTGTATGTTCGGCCACGAACCGTACCCGGGGGGTCGAGCAACGCGTGCCCCGCGGGTCGGACGGGAACGACCCGGTGGAGGACTGCAGTGACGCAGAACGGGTGGGCGCGCACCGCGCCGACCATCGCGGAGGTCGCGCGCATCGCGGGGGTCTCGCGCGCCACGGTCTCGCGCGTGATGAACGGCCGGACGACCGTCGACGCCGAGCTGGCGTCCCGCGTGCGCGAGGTCGCCGACCAGCTCCACTACCGGCCGAGCAACGTCGCGCGCAGCCTGTCGCTGGGCCGCACCGAGACCGTCGCCGTCGTCGTCCCCGACCTCGCCAACCCGATGTTCCAGCAGGTGCTCCGCGGGGTCGCGTCCGCCGCGTCCGAGAGCGGCTACCGCGTGCTGGTCGCCGACACCGCCGAGGACAGCGTCGACGAGGAGAAGGTCGCGCTCGACGCGCGCCTGCGCTGCGACGCCGTCGTCCTCGTCTCGCCGCGCATGCCCGAGCCGACACTGCGCGCGCTGCTCCCCGAGATCCAGCCCGTCGTCGTCGTCAACCGCGCCCCCGACGGCACCACCCCGACCCTCGGCATCGACTACGCCGACGGCATCGAGCAGATCGTCGACCACCTCGCCCGGCTCGGGCACCGGCACCTGCTCTACCTCGCCGGCCCGACCAGCAGCGCGTCGCACTCCGCGCGGCTCGAGGCGCTGCGCGTGGCCGCCGCCCGCCGCGAGGACCTGCGCCTCTCCGAGATGCCCGCCGGGTCGTCCGTCGACTCCGGGTACGCCGCCGCGCAGGACGTGCTCGCGTCGCGCGCCACCGCCGTCGTCGCCTACAACGACCTCGTCGCGTTCGGCCTGCTCGCGCGGCTCAACGAGCTCGGCGTCGCCGTCCCCGGCGACATCTCGATCACGGGCTTCGACGACATCGAGCTCGCGCGGTACGCGACCCCGTCGCTCACGACCGCGACCGTCCCGCAGGTCGAGCTCGGCCGCCTCGCGTGGGAGCACCTGCGGCGGTCCGCCGCGGGCGACGACGTCGACCCCACCCCGCCGCTGATCCGCCCGCTGCTCGCCGTGCG
>NZ_JAAXOY010000268.1 GCF_012396155.1 Cellulomonas septica
CGGCGAGCGACCCGGGGCGCGGCGCGCGGTGCGCTGCGGCGGCGGCGCCCGTGCCCGGGGTGGGGGACGGGTCGGTCGGATCCGGCATGCGCCGACTCTAGACCCGGGCGCTCCACGTGGTGCAACATTCTCGAAGATGTTGCACGCACCGGTCGACGACGATCAGGGAGACGCACCATGACGACCACCGACACCCCCGTCCACGCCCCGCTCGCCGCCGACTTCTACGGCTTCCAGGAGGCGCTCACCCCCGCCGAGCACGACGCCTCCGCGCGCCTGCGCGACTTCATGGAGCGCGAGGTCCGGCCCATCGCCCTCGACTACTGGGACCGCGCCGAGTTCCCGCACCAGATCGTCCCCGGGCTCGCCGAGTGCGGGATGTTCGGCGCGATGTGGCCGGAGACCTCGCGGTTCGAGAACTCCGCCGTGTGGCGGGGGTGGGCCGCGCTCGAGCTCGCCCGCGTCGACCCGTCCACCGCGACCTTCGTCGGCGTGCAGAGCGGCCTGACGATGAGCTCGATCGCGCTCGGCGGCTCGCCCGAGCAGCGCGCGCAGTGGCTCCCGCCGATGGGCCGCGGCGAGGTCCTGGGCGCGTTCGGGCTCACCGAGCCTCTGTCCGGGTCCGACGCGTCCAAAGGGCTGCGCACGACCGCCGAGCGCCGCGGCGACACGTGGGTGCTCAACGGCGCCAAGCGGTGGATCGGCAACGCCACGTTCGCCGACGTCGTCGTGATCTGGGCCCGCGACACCGCCGACGGGCAGGTCAAGGGCTTCCTCGTCCGCCGCGGCACGCCCGGCTTCACGACGAGCAAGATCGAGCGCAAGCAGGCGCTGCGCATCGTGCAGAACGCCGACATCACGCTCGACGGCGTGGTCGTCGACGAGGCGGACCGGCTGCCGCACATCCACTCGTTCCGCGACGTCGCCGTCGTGCTGCGGCTCACGCGCGCCGAGGTCGCCTGGCAGGCCGTCGGTGTCGCCGTCGGCGCGTTCGAGGCCACCGTCGCCTACGTCGGCCAGCGCGAGCAGTTCGGCCGCCCGCTCGCGTCGTTCCAGCTCGTCCAGGACCGGCTCGCGCAGTGCCTCGGCAACATCACGGCGTCGATCGCGCTGTGCCTGCAGGCGTCGCGGATGCAGGACGCGGACCGGCTCGGTGACGAGCACGCCGCGCTCGCCAAGGGGTTCGCGACCTCCCGGATGCGCGAGACCGTCGCGTGGTGCCGCGAGCTGCTCGGCGGCAACGGCATCCAGCTCGACCACGGGGTCGCCAAGTTCTTCGCCGACGCCGAGGCCGTCTACTCGTTCGAGGGCACGCGCGACATGAACAACCTCATCGTCGGCCGTGCGATCACGGGCGTCTCGGCGTTCGTCTGAGCCGCCCCTCCCCGCGACCCCCGCCGCGTCCCGTCCGGCGTCCCCGTCGCGCACCGCACTGATCCGCCCACCGCACCAGGAGGTCCGCCGTGCCCGAGGCATTCGTCGTCGCCGCCGCTCGCTCACCGATCGGCCGCGCGTTCAAGGGGTCGCTCACCGGGCTGCGGGCCGACGACCTCACCGCCCAGGTCGTCCGCGCCGCGCTCGCGCAGGTGCCCACGCTCGACCCCGGCCTCGTCGAGGACCTCCTCCTCGGCTGCGGGCTGCCGGGCGGCGAGCAGGGGATGAACATGGCCCGCGTCGTCGCCGTGCTGTCCGGGCTCGACGAGACCGCCGGCACGACCGTCAACCGGTACTGCGCGTCGTCGCTGCAGACCACCCGCGCCGCGTTCCACGCGATCAAGGCGGGCGAAGGCGACGTGTTCGTGTCGGCGGGCGTCGAGGTCGTCAGCCGCACCGCGCGCGGCTCGTCCGACCACATCCCCGGCGAGGACGTCACCAACCCGCGGTTCGGCGACGCGGTCACCCGCACCGCCCAGGCCGCCGGGGGCGGCACGACGTGGCACGACCCGCGCGAGGACGGCGGTCTCCCCGACGTCTACGTCGCGATGGGCCAGACCGCCGAGAACGTCGCCCAGCTCACGGGCACCGGCCGGCGCGAGCAGGACGAGTACGCCGCGCTGTCGCAGAACCGCGCAGAGGCCGCGATCGCGTCGGGGTTCTGGGCGCGCGACATCACGCCGGTCACGCTGCCCGACGGGACCGGGGTGGCGGCCGACGACGGTCCGCGTCGTGGCGTCACGGTCGAGGCGCTCGCGGCCCTGCCGCCCGTGTTCCGGCCCGACGGGACCGTCACGGCCGGCAACTGCTGCCCGCTCAACGACGGCGCCGCGGCGCTCGTGGTCGTGAGCGACCGGGTCGTGGAGCGCCTCGGTCTCACACCGCTCGGCCGCATCGTCTCGACCGGTGTCAGCGCGCTGTCGCCCGAGATCATGGGCCTCGGGCCCGTCGAGGCCAGCCGGCGCGCGCTCGACCACGCCGGGCTCACGATCGACCAGATGGACCTCGTCGAGCTCAACGAGGCGTTCGCCGCGCAGGTGCTGCCGTCCGCGAAGGCGATCGGCGTCGACCTCGAGCGGCTCAACGTGCACGGCGGGGCCATCGCGGTCGGCCACCCGTTCGGCATGACGGGCGCCCGGATCACCACGACGCTCCTGCACGGGCTCGCCGCGACCGACGGGCGCTACGGGCTCGAGACGATGTGCGTCGGCGGCGGCCAGGGCATGGCGATGGTCGTGGAGCGGGTGGCCTGAGGCTCGGGCGCGCGGCCAGACGGCGGACGCCCGCCGCGGTCCGGGAGGGATCGGCAGCGGGCGTCGAGACGTCGTCGTGCGCGCCGCGTCAGGACGGGACGTAGAGCGCGATCGTCGCCGCGACGAGCGCGGGCCGGTCCGCACCCTCGACCTCGACGACGACCTCGCTGCCGACCCGCACGCCCTGCGGCGTGACCTCCGCAGACCCGATCGTCGTCGTCGCCCGGACGCGCGACCCGGCGGTGACCGGCGTGAGGAAGCGGACGCGGTCGAGCCCGTAGTTCACGACCGCGGACGTGCCGCCCACGTCGAGCAGCTCCTCGGTCAGCGCGGGGAGCAGCGCGAGCGTGAGGAACCCGTGCGCGACGGTCGCGCCGAACGGTCCGTCCGCCGCGCGCCGCGGGTCGACGTGGATCCACTGGTGGTCGTCGGTCGCGTCGGCGAACAGGTCGATGCGCTGCTGGTCGACGGTCCGCCACGGCCCGGTCGCGGTCGTGCCGACGACGGACGCGAGGTCGGCGGGGGAGTCCACGGTGATCGTCATCCGCGCGGCCCTCCCGCGACGTAGAGCACCTGGCCGGACACGAACCCGGCTTCCTCGGACGCGAAGAACGACACCGCGGCGGCGATGTCGTCGGGCTGCCCGACGCGTCGGACGGGGACGGCCTTCGCCTCGGCGGCGAGCAGGTCCTCGAACGGGACGCCGACCCGCTCCGCCACGGCCCTTGTCATCTCGGTCTCGATGAACCCGGGGGCGACTGCGTTGACCGTGACGCCGAACGGTCCGAGCTCGATCGCGAGCGTCTTGGTGAACCCCTGCATGCCGGCCTTGGCGGCCGCGTAGTTCGCCTGGCCGCGGTTGCCGAGGGCCGACGTGCTCGACAGGTTGACGACGCGTCCCCATCGCGCCTCGACCTGGTGCGCCTGCACGGCGCGGCTGACCAGGAACGCGCCACGCAGGTGCACGCGCAGCACGTCGTCGAAGTCGGCGGTCGACATCTTGAACAGCAGGTTGTCGCGCAGGATCCCCGCGTTGTTGACGAGCACCGTCGGCGGGCCCAGCGTGCGGGCGACGTGCGCGACGGCCTGCGCGACCGCGTCCTCGTCGCCCACGTCGGCGCCGACGGCCAGCGCGTCGCCCCCGTCGGCGCGGATCGCGGCGGCCGTCGTCTCGGCGTCATCCTCGCGCAGGTCGAGGACCGCGATGCGGTGGCCGTCACGGGCGAGTCGCCGTGCGGTCGCGGCGCCGATGCCGCGCGCGGCGCCGGTGACGAGGGCGGTTCTGGCGTCGGTCACGTGGGTGTCCTCTCGTCGAACGTGATGAGCTGGCGGAGCTCGCTGCCGGCGGCGAGCCGGTCCATCGCGAGGTCGAGGTCCGTGAGGGCGATGTGCGACGACACGAGCTCCTCGAGCGGGAGCCGTCCGGCGCGCCACAGGTCGACGTAGACGGGGACGTCGCGTGCGGGCACGGAGGAGCCGAGGTAGGAGCCGACGACGGTGCGTGCCTCGGCGGTGAGGGTGAGCGGACTGACGGACGCCCGGGCTTCCGGGGCGGGCAGGCCCACCGTCACCGTCGTGCCACCGGGGGCCGTCGCCGCCAGCGCGGTCTCGAACGCGCGCGCCGAGCCCGCGGCCTCGACGACGACCGGCGCGCGGACGCCGGTCGCTGCCAGGTCGTCGGGCTCGACCGCGAATGCGGCGCTGAGGCGGCGTGCCGTGGCGAGCTTCTCCGGACGCGTGTCGACCGCGACGACCTCGTGCCCGAGCGCGACGGCGACGAGCAGCGCGAGCGCGATCGCGTCCGAGGCGCGCGAGTCGACGCGCGGTCCGGTCGTGAGCACGAGCTCGGCGTGGAAGACGCCCTCCTCGAGCCGGGTGATCTCGACGTGCGCGACGCTCGAGCCCGC
>NZ_JAAXOY010000269.1 GCF_012396155.1 Cellulomonas septica
CCGGGGTCGAGCGGCTGGCGTTCCCAGGCGGCGCCGGGGAACCACGCGGCGGCGAGCGGGCGCACGTCGGTGCCGGCGGGCAGCACCAGGACGTGCCGGCCGACGAGCGGCGCGGGGATGACCTCGGCCAGGATCATGCGCGGACCGTACCCCCGGATTGCTGCGGGCAGGTTTCGGCATGGTGTCGGACGCGGCGAGTCCCTCGGACACGCCGGATCCGCAGGTCAGCGCCTAATCGCTTCAGGTGTCCACATCGAGGCAACCCTTTGCACACCGCTGTGGACAGACCCTGTGGACAAAAGTTGCGGCGCCCCCGCACGCGGTGTCCGTCGCCGGGACGGACCGATGCAGAGGCGCCGCGGGCGCGCGGGCCGGAACGTCAGGCGCGCACGTCGTGCAGGTGGTGCACCAGGTCGTGCACGAAGTACTGACCGAGCGTGCGGACGGTGAACACCGACCCGTTCGACCGCCGACCCGGGCGCTCCACCTGGTCCTCGCGCACCGCGTCGAACCGGTCCGCGATCACGTCGGCCGCGTCCGCGAGCTCGTCCGCGACCATCACCGGGTCCTGCAGGTCGTACCGGTCCGCGAGCGCCGTCGCGTCCTGGTCCCAGTTCTCGAACAGCGGGTCGTCCTGGTCGAGCATGAGCGCGAGCCGGCCGTCGAACACCCGGAGCACGTCGCGCACGTGCGCGCCGTACTCGAGGACGCTCCACACCTGCGGCTCGGGGCGCACACGCGCGTCCTCGCGGTTGAGCGCCGAGATCCACCGCGGCGTGAGGTCGCGGACCGTGCCGCCGATCGCGTGCACGTCGACGTCGGCGGCCTGGAACCCGCACTCCGGGCAGGGCTCGCGCAGCACCCAGGTCCAGTCCTTGGTGTCGGGCTCGATCGCCGGGGCGGGCTGGGCGGCGGGGGCGTCGGTCGTCGGCTCGCTCGTCATGCCCGCACGCTAGACGCTCCGCGCCACCGTGTCGCCGCCTCGTCCACACCTGTCGGCGGCTCGACGTCGCGTGTCCGTCCGGGCCCGGTCTCGTCGTCGACACCGGTCGGAGAAGGAGCCGCACCCCGTCGGTCGGACCCGTCCTCTCGACGTCCCGACGGTGCCGCCGCGCACGCGTCGCGCGGACGGGCGCACGACATGACGGCGGGTTACGTTCGACGCCGGCGCGCCCCCCGCGGACAGCCAGCCCCGCACGGACGGAGACACCCCATGACCAGCACGCCCCGCGCACCACGCTCGCGCTGGCAGGCGTTCTGGGACCGGGGCGGGATCGGCCGGGCCGTCCTCGTCGCCGCCGCCTACCTGGCGCTCTACGTCGCCGGCGGGCTCCTGGTCGGCAGGCTGTTCGGTGACCGGGTGGACGCCGACGACCTGTTCTCGTCGGCGGAGAGCGTCGTGTTCGGGCTGCTGGTACCCCTCGTGCTCGGGGCGGTCGCGCTCGTCGCCTTCGTCACCTCGGTGCGCTGGTGGGGGCCGCTGTTCGGCGCGCAGCCCGTGCGCGGGCGGCGGTGGATGTGGATCGCGCCGGTGCTCGTCGTCGTCCCGGTCGTGCTGCGTCTTCTCGGGATCGACTACGGCGCGTACGCGGCCGGCGTCGTCGCTGTCACGCTGCTGGCGGGACTGTTCGTCGGCTTCGTCGAGGAGCTGCTGACCCGTGGCCTCGTCGTGAAGATGCTGCGCGACTCCGGGCGGTCGGAGTGGGTGGTCATGGTCGTGTCGTCGCTCGTGTTCGCGCTGCTGCACTCGGTCAACCTGCTGTCCGGGATGTCGCTCACGACCGTGGGCGTCACCGTCGTCTACACGTTCGCGTTCGGCGTCGCGATGTACCTGACGCTGCGGGTGACCGGCAGCCTGCTGTGGCCGGTCCTGCTGCACGGGCTGTTCGACCCGACGCTGTTCCTGGCGACCGGCGGCATCGACCGGACGGCGGAGGGCACCGCCGCGAATCCGCTGCTGACGCTCGCGGGGCCGTTCAACATGCTGTTCATCGTGCTCGGGGTGGTCGCGCTGTTCCTCGCACGCGCCGTGAACGCCCGTCGGACGGACGCCGCCCCGGGCACGGCGACGCGCGGCGGGACCTCGCCGGACGCCACGGGCCCCGAGCCTGCGGCCGACCGTCCCGTCGCGTGACGCCGACGACGTCGCCCGCGATACCGCGCGGCGGCCCGCGTCAGAGCACGCCGGCGGCACTCATGAGACCGCGCCCGCCGTGCAGCGCGCCTCAGACCACGCCCGCCGCGTGCAGCGTGCCGTACTCCTCGTCCGTGAGGACGCGCGAGCGCAGCAGGAACCGCACGCCCTCGGGCGCCTCGAGCGAGAAGCCGGCACCGCGGCCGGGCACCAGGTCGATCGTCAGGTGCGTGTGCTTCCAGTACTCGTACTGCGCGCGCGTCATCCAGACGGGCACGCTCGCCCCGTCGCCCAGGTCGAGGTCGCCGAGGTGCACGTCGACGTCGCCCGTGATCAGGTCGCCCGCGGGGTAGCACATCGGCGACGACCCGTCGCAGCACCCGCCCGACTGGTGGATCATCAGCTCGCCGTGCTGCGTGCGCAGCGTCCGCAGCATGTCGAGCGCGGCGTCCGTCGCCGCGACCCGCTCCGGCAGTCCCATCTCGCCTCCTCCCCCGCCCGGCGACGACCGGTGCCCCGGCCGGCCGCCGTCGGGCGGCGTCGCTCGTCGTCTGCGACCCGTGCCCCACGGTCGTGGCGGAAGCTCCCCTCCGAACCTCCGCCGCGACCGCGTGCCCGCCCGTCAGAACAGCCCGAGCGACTCCTGCGTGTACGACACGAGGAGGTTCTTCGTCTGCTGGTAGTGGTCCAGCATCATCTTGTGGTTCTCGCGGCCGACGCCCGAGCCCTTGTAGCCGCCGAACGCCGCCGCAGCGGGGTACGCGTGGTAGCAGTTCGTCCACACGCGGCCCGCCTCGATGTCACGGCCCGCCCGGTACTGGATCGCCGCCTCGCGGGACCAGACGCCGGCGCCGAGGCCGTACAGCGTGTCGTTGGCGATGGAGATGGCGTCCTCGTAGTCCGAGAACGACGTCACCGCCACGACGGGGCCGAAGATCTCCTCCTGGAAGACCCGCATGGAGTTCTTCCCCTCGAAGATCGTCGGCGTCACGTAGTACCCGCCCGACAGGTCGCCCGCCAGCTCCGCCCGGTGCCCGCCCGTCACCACCCGCGCCCCCTCCGCGCGGCCGATGTCCAGGTAGGACAGGATCTTCTCGAGCTGGTCGTTCGACGCCTGCGCGCCGACCTGCGTCTCCGTGTCGAGCGGGTCGCCCTGGCGCATGCTCTCCGTGCGCAGCTTCACGGCCTCCAGGAACTCGTCGTAGATCGACTCCTGGATGAGCGCGCGCGACGGGCACGTGCACACCTCGCCCTGGTTGAGGGCGAACATCGCGAAGCCCTCGAGCGCCTTGTCGTAGAACCCGTCCTTCTCGCGCGCGACGTCCTCGAAGAAGATGTTCGGGCTCTTGCCGCCGAGCTCCAGGGTCACCGGGATGATGTTCTGGCTGGCGTACTGCATGATCAGCCGGCCCGTCGTGGTCTCGCCCGTGAACGCGACCTTCCGCACCCGGGGCGACGACGCGAGCGGCTTGCCCGCCTCGACCCCGAACCCGTTGACGACGTTGACGACGCCCGCGGGCAGCAGGTCCCCGATGAGCTCCATGAGCAGCAGGATCGACGCGGGCGTCTGCTCGGCCGGCTTCAGGACGACTGCGTTGCCCGCGGCCAGCGCCGGCGCGAGCTTCCACGTCGCCATGAGGTTCGGGAAGTTCCACGGGATGATCTGCGCGACCACGCCGAGCGGCTCGTGGAAGTGGTAGGCGATCGTGTCGCCGTCGATCTCCGAGATCGACCCCTCCTGCGCCCGGATCGCACCCGCGAAGTAGCGGAAGTGGTCGATCGCGAGCGGGATGTCGAACGCGAGCGTCTCGCGCACCGGCTTGCCGTTCTCCCACGCCTCGGCCGCGGCGAGCATCTCGAGGTTCTGCTCCATGCGGTCGGCGATCTTGTTGAGGATCACCGCCCGCTCCGTCGCGGTCGTCCTCCCCCACGCGCGCGACGCACCGTGCGCCGCGTCGAGCGCACGCTCGATGTCGTCGGCGTCGCCCCGGCCGACCTCGGTGAACGTCCGTCCCGTCACCGGGCTGGGGTTCTCGAAGTAGCGGCCCGACGCGGGCGCGACGAACTCGCCGCCGATCCAGTGGTCGTAGCGGTCGCGGTAGGAGATGAGGCTGCCGGGCTGTCCCGGCGGCGCGTAGACGGTCATCACGCCTCCCTGGCGGGGTCCGCGGGCGAAGGCTTGTGGCGCACCCGCGGTCGCGGCGTCGTTGCCGCGACACGCCCACGCTAGGCACGCGCCGTTGCACGACCGTTGCACCGGCGGCCTGCGGTTCGCGTCCGGGGTGCGGCTTCATACCGACATGGATGCCGCTCACGGACGACGAACGGCACCCATGTCGGTATGAACGGCTGCGTCAGGGGCCGGCGCCGGCCCGGCGCGGGTCAGCCGGCGCGGTGGGTCGCGAGGCGGCGGGCCAGGAGGTCGAGGCGGCCGCGGGCCTGGAC
>NZ_JAAXOY010000027.1 GCF_012396155.1 Cellulomonas septica
CGAGGACAACGGCCACTCCGTGGCGGTCATCGACCAGAACTCCGACGCGTTCCGCCGGCTCGACGCGGACTTCGGCGGCAACAAGGTCACCGGCATGGGCTTCGACCGCGACACGCTCACGCAGGCGACGATGGCCGCGAACGTCCCGTCGAGCCGCAGGAACCCGAGCGGTCCGCCGTCGACCAGCAGCGACCGGAAGGCCACGCCGACGACGACCGTCGGCAGCACGAACGGCACGGTCACCAGTGCGCGCACGGCGGCGCGCCCGCGGAACGTCCGCCGGTACAGCACGAACGCCCCGGGCACGCCCAGCAGCACCGACACCACGGTCGCGACGGACGCCTGCGCGAGCGTGAGCCCGACGATGCGCCACGTGCGCGGCCGGGAGAACACGTCGGCGAAGCCCGACAGGTCGAGCGCGCCGTCGACGACGAACCCGCGCGCGACCATCACGACGACGGGCCACGCGAAGAACAGCCCGAGGAACAGCAGCGGGACGACGACGGCCGCGGTCCAGAACGCGACCATGCCCGCCGACGGGCGCGCCCGCCCGCCCGGCGCCACGGGGGCGTCGGGTCGGGCGAGCGTCGTCGTCATCAGGTCAGCCCGCGACGATCTCCGACCACGCCGCGAGCCACTCCTCGCGGTGCGCGTCGACGTCGGCGGGGGCGACCTCGAAGGGCGTGTCGGCGAGCGGGGCCCACCGCGCCCACTCCTCGGGCAGGTCGACGGCCGTGCTCACCGGGTACATGTACATCGACCCTGGGATGTCGGCCTGGACCTCGTCGGACAGCAGGAAGTCGAGCAGCTGCTGCGCACCCTCGGGGTTCTCCGCGTTCGCGAGGACGCCCGCGTACTCGACCTGCCGGAAGCACGTGTCGAGCAGCGCGCCCGTCGTCGGCTCGTCGGCGCCGTCGGGCACCGTGAACGGCGGCGACGACGCGTACGACAGCACGACCGGACGCGGCCCGTCGCCGCCACCGCCGCTGAAGTCCGTGTAGTACGCGTCCGACCAGCCCTCGGACACCTTCAGGCCGTTCGCGACGAGCGCCGTCCAGTAGTCCTGCCAGCCGTCCTCGCCCTTCGCGCCGACGGTCGCGAGCAGGAACGCGAGACCCGGCGACGACGTGACCGCGCTCGGGACGACCAGCAGGTCCTGGTACTCGGGCTTCGTCAGGTCGTCGAGCGACGCGGGCTCCGCGACGCCGTGCTCGGTGAACCACGCGTGGTCGACGTTGAGGCACACGTCGCCGAAGTCGACCGCGGTGAGCGCGTCGGACCCGTCGACCGCGTACCGCGCGGCGTCCTCCGCCGCGGGCGCGGACGACGTGTACGGCTCGACGACGCCCTCGTCGATCGCGCGCGACGCGAAGGTGTTGTCCACGCCGAACACCAGGTCGCCCAGCGGCGCGTCCTTCGTGAGGACGAGCTGGTTGACCAGGGCGCCCGCGTCGCCGGGCTGCACGACCTCGACCGTCAGGCCGCTCTCCTCCTCGAACGACTCCAGCAGGCCGTCGGACAGGCCGAACGAGTCGTGCGTGACCAGCGTGACGGTGCCGCCGCCCCCGCCGGACGCAGCGGGCGACGGGTCGCCACCGCCGATCGCGGAGCAGCCCGCGAGCGCGAGGACGGTCCCGGCGGCCAGCGCCAGGACGGGGACGGACGTGCGGCGGGGCGTGCTCGCCATCGGTGGTGCTCCTCCTCGTCAGCAGGAGGGGGTCCCCGCACCCGTCGCACGGCGGCACCCTCGCAGGGGCGCGCCGACGACGACTGCGGAGACTGAGAAGCCCGACTCCCTACGCCGGTGTGAACCGGATCAGGTTCGAGGGTCTGCGGTGGTCCGCACTCTCAGCGTCCTGGCCGTCGGCGGGGCTGCCGGCGACGTGACGCTCCCCTGTCGTTCGCCTGCGATCCTACGCCCGTCCGACCAGCGGTCCGACCCGTCCCCGGCTAGCGTGGACGCCGGTCCTGTCCCTGATGCCCGCCCGGAGGATGCCCGCATGGACAAGCAGTCGATGGTCTCGAAGCTCGTCGGGGTCGGCGCCGCCCTCGCGGCCGCCTGGATCGCGCAGCAGATCGTCACGCAGGGCTGGAAGGCGACGCGCGGCTACGCACCCCCGAAGCCCGAGGACGAGGGCGACTTCCGTCTCGGCGAGGTCGTCGCAGCCGCCGCGATCACCGGCGCGCTCGTCGGCGTCGCCCGCGCGCTCGCGACCCGCGGCACCGCCGCCTTCACCGCCCGCACGGAGACGGGCCGCGAGCTGGTCGACTGAGCCGGATCGCATCCGGCGTCGACGTGTCGGACGACACCTGCGAGGGGCGCCTCGCGAAGGTGCACGCGCACCGATCCGAGATCCGCGCCGCTGCCCGGCGCGCAGGTGCGACGCACATCGCCGTCTTCGGATCGGTCGCGCGCGGCGAGGACGGCCCGGCGTCCGACATCGACTTCCTCGTCGACGTCGACGTGCGCGAGGTCGGCCTCTTCCCGCTCATGGATCTCGCTCGGGACCTCGAGCAGATCCTCGGCGAACGAGTCGACGTCGCCTCGCGACACGTGCTCGCCGACCACGTCGTCGCGTCGGTCCTCGCCGAGGCCGTCGCCGTCTGATCGGTGCGGGCCCGTCGCGATCCACGGGCGTGACCGCCCGACGCCCGACTAGATGACCGGCCACGCCTCCGTCGCGCGGTCGGGGGCGAGGGTCGGCACCTGGTCGGTGTTGAAGACCTCGCGCAGGACGCGTCGCGCGGCGAACCACCCGGACAGCCCGTGCACGCCCGGCCCGGGCGGGGTCGACGCCGAGCACAGGTACACCCCGTCCCGCCCGGAGGCGTAGGGGTCCCGGCGCGCGCTGGGGCGGGCGAACATCTGCGTGATGGTCGCGGCGCCCGCGGAGATGTCCCCGCCGACGTAGTTCTGGTTGTGGTGGTGCATCTGCGCGGCCGGGATGCAGCGCGACGCGACGACGACGTCGCGGAACCCGGGCGCGTACCGCTCGACGTGCGCGGTCACGGCCTCGGTGACGTCGACGTCGGACCCGGCGGGCACGTGCGCGTAGGTCCACAGGGGCCGCAGCTCCCCGACCCGGCGCGACTCGTCGGTGACGGTCGGGTCGCTCAGCAGCGTCATCGGGCGGCGTGCGTGCCGACCCGCCTGCACGGCCCCCTCGGACTCGGCCATCTCGGCCCGCGTGCCGCCGAGGTGCACGGTGCCGGCGCGGCCGACCTCGGGGACGGTCCACGGCACGGGCTCGGACAGGACGAAGTCGACCTTCGCGGCGCCGTTGCCGTACCGGAACCGTTCGAGCGGCCGCCGGGCGCGTGGCGGGAGGCGGTCGCCCATGACGTCGAGGAGCGTGCGCGGTGAGGTGTCGAACAGGTAGGCGTGCGCGGGCGGCAGGTCGTCGCAGGTGCGGACGGGGTGGTCGGTGACGATCTCCCCGCCGTGCTCGACGAGGTCGTCGACGAGCGCCCCGATGATGGCGCCCGACCCGCCGCGCGGGATCGCCCACCCCGCACCGGCGTGCCCGAGCGCGGCGAGCAGCAGGGCCGTCCCGGAGCCCGCGAGCGACGGCAGCGCGGTGATGGTGTGGGCGGCAACGCCGGTGAGCAGCGCGGGCGCGACGTCGTCGATGAACGGCCGGTCCCACAGACGCGTGCCCTGCTCGAGGACCCGCAGCCCGAAGTGGACGGCGGTGGGTGCACCGTGGGGCAGCAGGCCGCGCGGGATGCTGCGCTTGTCGCCCATCGCGACGCGCACGACGTGGCCGGGGTTCGCCACGAGCGGCCCGACGAGCGACCGCCACGCAGGCCCGTCGACGCCGAGGCGCTCCACCGTGCGGTCGAGGTCGTGGTACGCGATGCCGGCTCGGCCGCCGGGCAGCGGCTGCGCGAACGAGATCTCGGGCGTCAGCAGCTCGACGCCTCGCGCGCGCAGGTCGAACGAGCGGAAGAACGGCGACGCCCACGCCATGGGGTGCACGGCCGAGCACAGGTCGTGCACCATCCCGTCGGCCAGGCCGAGGTCGAGCGTGCGCGCACCGCCGCCGACGGTCGGCTGCCCCTCGAGGACCAGCACGCCGAGGCCCGCGCGGGCGAGCGTGACGGCGGCGGCGAGCCCATTCGGGCCGGACCCGACGACGACGACGTCCCGGTGGTGCGTCATGCCTCGATTCAACCCCTCCTCGCGCCGGAGCGGTGGGCGAACCTGGGCGCGCGCCTCAGAGCGGACCGATGTCGTCGCTTCCGGTGCGACGCTCACGGTCCGCCTCGTCGGCGTCGGAGACCGACCGCGCACGCTCCAGGTCGGCGGTCAGCTCGTCGACGACGAGCAGGTCCCCGCGCACCTTCCCCGTGCGGTAGCCGGCGCGACCGACCATGTGCGCGGCGACGGGTGCGGTGAGCATCTGGAACAGCGCGACGAGGACGAGCGCCCACACCGCACCGCCGGACCGCAGCCGCAGCGCGAGGCCGATGAGGCACAGCACCAGTCCGAGCACCTGCGGCTTCGTCGCGGCGTGCATGCGGGCCAGCAGGTCGGGGAAGCGCAGCGCGCCGACGCCGGCCGCGAACGCGAGCAGCGCCCCGCCGAGCAGGAAGATCACCGAGGCGACGTCGGCGACGGTGTCCCACCAGTTGTTCATCGGACCTCCCCCTCCGCCTGGCCGCCGTGCAGCTCTTCCTTGTCCTCGGGCTGCTCGCCCAGCGCCTCCTGCTCGGCGGCGGCACGCGCGGCCTCCTCGGCGGCGATCTCCTCGCGCGTGCGGACGCGCCCCTCGCCCTCGGGCTCGACGGCGGCGAACCGCGCGATCGTCACCGAGCCGACGAACCCCACGAGCGACAGCACGACGAGGATCGGCACGACGTCGGCCCGCCGGTTGGCCGCGGCGTAGAGCGCGACGCCGACGATCATCGTGGCGACGACCACGTCGAGGGCGACGGTCCGGTCGAGCATCGACGGGCCCTTCTCGGCCCGGACGATCGCGAACGCGGCACCCAGCACGAGCAGCACGCTGCAGATGACGACGACGACGGTCATGACGGTCATGCGGTCACCCCCGCCGCGCGCAGCTCCTCGTCGGACGCGAACGCGCGCAGCACGCGCTCCTCCTGCTCGAGCACGGTCCGGCGCGCGGCCTCGATCCCGCCGCTCTCGTGCACGTCGAGCACGTGCAGGTAGAGCATCCCGGTGAGCCGGTGCGCCTCGACGACGAGTGACCCGGGCACGAGCGAGCAGAGCTCGGCGGTGAGGGTGAGGTACAGGTCGGAGTGGCTGCGCAGCTGCACGCCGATGACGGCGCCGCGCGGCGTGTACCGGGGGCGCAGCGCGATCGCGCTGACCTCGGCGGACGCGCGGACCACGTCGAGCACGAACCGGCCCACGAGGACCGCCAGCCCGCGCGGCCGCACACGGCCCTCGAACTGGATGGGTGCCATCCGCAGGCCCGTCGTGACGAGCAGCGCGAGGGCGGCGCCGGCGAGGACGTTGCCGACGGACAGGTCGCCCCAGAGCAGCACCCACACGACGGTCAGCCAGACGACCGTCGCCCACTGGGTGCGCCAGCGGGACCGGCGCGGGTGCAGGCTCATCCGCCCACCTCCGCGATGTCGGTGCGCACGGGCGCGTCGGGCGCGCTGCCGGTCGTGCCGGGCGCGCTGCCGGTCGTGTCGGCGGCGTCCGTGCCGACCTCGCCGCCCTCGCCGCCGTGCGCGGCCTCCTCGGTCACCTCGACGGAGACGCCTTTGCCGCGCTTCCCGTCGGGCAGCACGGCCTCGACGTACGGGGTGCGCTCGGTCAGCGCGTCGGCGGCCCGCTGGGTGTACGCGTAGAGCGGCCCGGCGGCGACCGTCAGGCCCAGGCCGAAGACGATGAGCGCGGCGGCGGGGCCGACCATGCCGAACGGCAGCCGCACGGGCGGCCGCTCCTCCTCGGGCACCTGCCAGAACGCCTTGTTCCACGCCTTGACCAGCGCGTACAGCGTGAGCAGGGACGTCACGACGGACCCGACGACCAGCACGTACGCGAGCGGCGTGCCGACCTGCACGCCGGCCTCGAGCAGCCCGAGCTTGCCGAGGAACCCGGACAGCGGCGGGATGCCGGACAGGTTCATCGCGGGGACGAAGAACAGGATCGCCAGCAGCGGCGCGAGCTTGGCCAGGCCGCCGAGCTTGGTGAGCGACGTCGACCCGCCCGCGCGTTCGACGAGCCCCACGACGAGGAACAGCGCGGTCTGCACGGTGATGTGGTGCACCACGTAGTAGATCGCGGCGGTCCACCCGGCGTCGGTGGACAGGGCGATGCCGAACACCATGTACCCGATGTGGCTGACCAGCGTGAACGACAGCAGACGTTTGATGTCGTCCTGCGCGACGGCGCCGAGGATGCCGACGACCATCGTCGCGAGCGCGGCCCACATGAGGGCGTCGTCGAGCCGACCCTCGGGGAACAGCAGGGTCTGGGTGCGGATGATCGCGTAGACGCCGACCTTGGTGAGCAGGCCCGCGAACACCGCGGTGACGGGTGCGGGCGCGGTCGGGTACGAGTCCGGGAGCCAGGCGGACAGCGGGAAGACGGCCGCCTTGATCGCGAACGCCAGGATCAGCAGCACCTGCAGCACGAGCCGCACCCCGGGGTCGATCTCCGGGAGCCGGATCGCCAGCTGGGCGAGGTTCACCGTGCCCGTCGCGGCGTAGATCGAGGCGAGCGCGACGAGGAACAGGATCGACGACAGCAGCGCGACGACCACGTAGATCGTGCCCGCCCGGATGCGCTCGCGCGTGCCGCCCAGGGTGAGCAGCACGAACGACGCGGCGAGCAGGATCTCGAACCCGACGTAGATGTTGAACAGGTCGCCCGAGAGGAACGCGTTCGCGACGCCCGCCGTCAGCACCAGGTACGTCGGGTGGAAGATCGAGATCGGCGCGGACTCCTCGTCGTCCTCCTGACCCTGGGCGAGCGAGTACAGCAGGACGCAGAGGGTCACGGTCGCGGAGACCGTGAGCATGAGCGCCGACAGGCGGTCGGCGACGAGGTCGATCCCGACGGGCGCGGCCCAGCCGCCGACGTCGACGACGAGCGGGCCGTCGTCCGCGAGCACGAGCAGCGCGGCGGAGACGAGGACCACGATCACGAGTGCGACGACGCTCACGATGCGCTGGAGCGTCGGGCGCCGGTACAGCGCGAGCGCGAGCCCCGCGGCGGACAGCGGCACGACGACGGGGAGCGGCACGAGCCAGGTCCAGTCGGTCATCGCTCCCCCTCTCCTGCGGTGCGGGCCGGGTCGCCGGCCGGGCGGGCGGGTGCGCCCTCGTCGGTCTCGTCGCGGATCGACGCGGCTTCCTCGTCGATCGAGCTGCCGGAGCCCTCGGTGTCGTCGTCGGTCGTCGCGCGTTCGTCGATCGCGGCGAGCCGCGCGATGCGGCGGTCCTCGACGTCGTCCTGCACCTCGTCGTGCCGGTGCAGCTGCCACGACCGGTACGCCATGGCGAGCAGGAACGCCGACAGGCCGAGCGTGATGACGATGGCGGTGAGGACCATCGCCTGCGGCAGCGGGTCGGTCATCTGCCCCTCGGGCGTCGCGCCGACGATGGGCGGGCGGCCCGCGGCACCGCCGGCGACGAGGAACAGCAGGTTCGCGCCGTTGCCGAGCAGGATCACGCCGATGAGGACGCGGCTCAGCGAGCGCTCGAGCAGCAGGTAGACGCCGACCGTGAACAGCGCCGCGATCGCGACGACCAGGACGATGTTCGGGCTCATGTCGATCACGGCCGCTCACCCGCCGCCCGGGCCGCCACGATCCGGTCCGCCTCGCTCACGGTGGCCTGCTCGTCGGGCGAGGAGCCGACGCTCGTGTCGTCCTCGCCCGTCTCGGCACGCCGGTCGATCTCGGCCCCGAGGCTGCGCAGGATGTCCAGCACGAGCCCGACGACCACCAGGTAGACGCCCACGTCGAAGAACAGGCTGGTCACCAGGTGGATGTCGCCGATGACCGGCAGGTGGATGTCGAGGATCCACGACTGCAGGACCGACCCGCCCGCGAGCTGCGCGACGAGCCCGACGCCCGCGGACAGGAAGAGGCCGAGGCCCAGCAGCAGACCGGGCTGCACGGGTGCCGCCTCGCCGAGCTCGTACCGGCCGCCCGCGAGGTACCGCACGATGAGCGCGATGCCCGTGACGAGGCCCGCGGCGAAGCCGCCGCCGGGCGCGTTGTGGCCGGAGAACAGCAGGTAGATCGAGTACACGAGCATCGTGTGGAACAGCAGCCGCACGACGACCTCGAAGATGACGGACCGCCGCTGCGGCGCGAGCGTCTTGCCGGCGCTGAGCCACTGCCGGTCCCGCGACGACGAGGAGCCGCCCTCGGCGGGCAGGTCGTCCCGGCGGCGACGCAGCACCGCCATCGGGTCCTCGCTGCCGCCCCACACCGCACGGTCGGCGGGGGCGTCGCCCGCACGGTAGATCGCCCCGCCGCGCCGCGAGAGGAAGACGAGCGACGCGACGCCGGTCGCGGCGACCAGCAGCACCGAGATCTCGCCCATGGTGTCCCACGCGCGGATGTCGACGAGCGTCACGTTGACGATGTTCTTGCCGCCGCCGAACTCGACGGCCTCCTCCGCGAAGTGCTCGGACACGGGCGCGTGGACGCGCGCGATCGGCACGACGAGCGCGATCCCGGCGACGGTCAGCCCGACCGCGAGGCCGACGCCGAGCCGCACCCACCGGCTCGCGGCGAGCGGCCGGTCGGAGAAGTACGGGGGCAGGCGGCGCAGGACCAGCACGAACACGACGAGGGTCACGGTCTCGACGAGCACCTGGGTGAGCGCGAGGTCCGGTGCACCGTGCAGCAGGAACAGCCCGGCGACGGCGTACCCGCCGATGCCGAGCAGGATCACGGCCTTGAGACGGCGGCGGGCGCGTGCGGCCAGGATCGCCGACGTGACCGCGACGGCCGCGAACACGATCTGCGCGGGGTTGTCCCAGCGCCGCATCGACTCGGGCACGCTCGTCTGCGTGATGAGGACGGTCGCGACCGACCCGACGAAGACGATGAGGATGATGCCGAGGTAGAGCGGCAGCGAACCACGCTGCGTGACGGCGGTGACGTCGGCCGCGAAGTCGTCGAGCCGGCGCATGAACCTGCGGTAGACGCTGTCGGCCTCGGGCCCGCGGTACAACCCGGACTGCCACCGCTCGACGCGTGCGCGGGCGACGAACAGGAGCGCCCCGACGCCGAGGATCCCGAGCGTGAGCCAGAAGACCGGCGAGACGCCCGCCCACAGCGTGAGGTGGCCGGGCTCGCCGTACGGGTACGTGTCGGCGTAGGGCGCGAGCAGGTGCTCGCCGAGCTGCGGCAGCAGCGCGACGGCCAGGCCGAGCACGGCCAGGATCATCGCGGGCCAGACCAGGAGCAGCGTCGGGTGCGTGATGGGCGCGGGGGTCGCGTCGGGCTCGGCACCCTCGTGCAGCGCCGGTCCGCCGCTCGCGTCGGGGGCCGCGGCCTCCGGGATGACCGCGGGCTTGGTCGCGAACGCGCCCCACCACAGCCGCAGCCCGTACGCGACGGTCAGCGCGGAGCCGACCGCGACCATGACGAGCACGATCGGCCCGATCGCGCCCTCGTCGAGGTGCGCGACGCCTTCGAGCCCCGCCTCCTTCGCGACGTACCCGGCGAACGGCGGCAGGCCGATCATCGACGCCGTCGCGAGCCCGCCGGCGAGCGCGGTCAGCGGGAGCTCCTTGCCGACGCCGGACAGCCGCCGCAGGTCACGCGTCCCGGTCGCGGCGTCGACGACGCCGACGACGAGGAACAGCGACGCCTTGAACATCGCGTGCGCGCCGATCATCGCGAGGCCCGCGAGCGCCGTCGCCTGCGTGCCGAGACCCACGAGCAGCACGATGAGGCCGAGCTGGCTGACGGTGCCGAACGCGAGCACGAGCTTGAGGTCGTGCTGCCGCAGCGCGCGGTACCCGCCCAACAGCAGCGTGCCGCCGCCGAGCACGACGATCATCCAGCGCCACACGGGTGCCGTCGCGAACGCGGGCGCGAACCGCGCGACGAGGTACACGCCCGCTTTGACCATCGCCGCGGCGTGCAGGTACGCGCTCACGGGGGTCGGCGCGGCCATCGCGGCGGGCAGCCAGAAGTGGAAGGGCAGCAGCGCGGACTTGGTCGCGGCGCCCAGCAGCAGGCAGACGATCGCGACGGTGGCGATCGTCCCGCCCGGCGGGTCGGCGATGACGGCGGACATCCGGTACGTGCCCGCGGCTTCGCCCAGCAGGACCACGCCCACGAGCATCGCGAGGCCGCCCGCGGTCGTGATGACGATGGCCTGCATGGCGGCGCGCCGGCTCGGCTTGCGCTCCGAGTAGTGCCCGATGAGCAGGTACGACGTGACCGTCGTGAGCTCCCAGAACACGAACAGCAGGAGCATGTCGTCGGCCGTGACCAGCCCGAGCATCGCCCCGGCGAACGCGACGAACACGCCGCCGAACCGGCCCAGCCCGTGCGCCGTCACGGAGAAGTACCCCGCGCAGTAGACGAGCACGAGCGCGCCGACGCCGCCCACGACGAGCGTCATGAACCACGAGAGGGTGTCGAGCCGGAACGTCAGCTCGAGGCCCAGCGCGGGGATCCACTCGACGACCTCGACAGGGCCGTTCCCGGCCTGCACCTGCTGCGTCCACGTGAGCGCCCAGACCGCCGCGGAGGCCGGTGCGAGGGCCAGCACCCAGAACGCGCGACGCCCCAGCAGACGGACCAGGGTGGGCGCGACGACGGCTGCTGCGAGGTGCACGGTGAGCAGCAGCAGCACGCGTCCGGCTCCGTCCTGTCGGGGGCGGGTGGTCGGTCGGGAGGCTTCAAGGAGTTGGTCAAGATCCTATCAACCGCTTTCCCGTGGTCCTCCCACGGCGGCCGCCGCCACCCGTCCGCCGCAGCGGCTCCGGACGTCCCGTGAGCGACCGTGGGGACGCGGTTACCGTGTGCGCGTGAGCGTGCTGCAGTGGGTGTGCCTGGCGGTCGTCGTCGCCGCGACCGTGGTCGGCGTCGCGGTCTTCTCGCGCGGTGTCGTCGCCATCGTCCGCACCGTGCGCGTCGGCCGCGCGGCCCCCGGCCGCTCCGGTCCTGTCGGCACGCGTCTGGCGACGCTGCTGCGCGAGGTCGTCGGGCACGGACGCTTCCAGCACCGGCCGGTCGTGCGCGTCGCGCACTGGGTCGTCATGGTGTCGTTCCCGCTGCTCGTGCTCACGCTCGTCGCCGGGTACGGGCAGGTCGTGTCGCCGACGTGGGCGCTGCCGCTGATCGGGCACCTGTGGCCCGTCGAGTGGGTCGTCGAGGCGTTCGCGTGGGCCGCACTGCTCGGGATCGTCGCGCTGTTCGTCCTGCGGCTGCGCATCTCGCCTCGGGCCGCCGCGCCCGAGGTCGAGCGTCGGCGGTCGCGGTTCTTCGGGTCGAACCAGGCGCAGGCGTACTTCGTCGAGGCCACGGTGTTCGCGGTGGTCGCGGCCGTGCTGGTGCTGCGCGGCCTCGAGTACGCGCTGCTGTCGCAGGCCGGCGAGACCGGACTCGGGCTCCACTTCCCGCTCACCGCGTGGTTCGGCGGTGCGTGGACGGGTGCGTCGACGTCCGCGCTCGAGACCGCGGTCGTCGTCGTCGCGACCGTGAAGATCGTCGTGTCGATGTCGTGGTTCGTCGTCGTCGGCCTGCAGCCCACGATGGGCGTCGCGTGGCACCGGTTCCTCGCGGTCGTCAACGTCTACGCGCGCCGCGAGCCCGCCGGCGGTCCCGCGCTCGGGCCGCTCGCCCCCCTCACGCTCGCGGACGGGACGGCCGTCGACCTGGCCGCGCTCGAGGACCTCCCCGACGACGCACGCCTCGGCGCGGGCGCGATCGAGGACCTGTCCTGGAAGCAGCTCCTCGACACCGCGACGTGCACCGAGTGCGGGCGCTGCCAGGACCAGTGCCCGGCCTGGGCGACCGGCAAGCCGCTGTCCCCCAAGCTCGTCATGCTCTCGCTGCGCGACCACGCCGCCGCCACGGCCCCCTACCTGCGCGCGAGCGCCGCAGCAGGCGCGGTGACGGAGGGCGCGGCGGCCCCGGTCGACCGCCGCGCAGCCGTCGAGGACGACCCGCACGCCGGCGTGGACCTCGTCGCCGCGGGCGTCATCGACCCCGACGTGCTCTGGGCGTGCACGACCTGCGGCGCGTGCGTGCAGCAGTGCCCCGTCGACATCGAGCACGTCGACACGCTCGTCGACGTCCGCCGCTACCAGGTGCTCATGGAGTCCGCGTTCCCCAAGGAGCTCGGCAGCACGTTCACCAAGCTCGAGCGGCAGGGCAACCCGTGGGGCCTGCCCGCGCGCGCCCGGCTCGACTGGGCGAAGGGCCTCGACTTCGACGTCCCCGTCGTCGGTGCCGACGTCGAGTCCGCCGCCGACGTCGACTACCTGTTCTGGGTCGGCTGCGCGGGCGCCTACGAGGACCGCGCCAAGAAGACGACGCGAGCCGTCGCCGAGCTGCTGCACGCCGCCGGGGTGTCGTTCGCCGTCCTCGGCGACGGCGAGACCTGCACCGGCGACCCCGCCCGCCGCGCGGGCAACGAGCTGCTCTACCAGATGCTCGCGTCGCAGAACGTCGAGGTGCTCAACGAGGTCGGCGCGCAGCGCATCGTCGTGACCTGCGCGCACTGCTTCAACACGATCAGCCGCGAGTACCCGCAGCTCGGGGGCCGGTTCACCGTCCTGCACCACACCGAGCTGCTCAACACGCTCGTCGCCGACGGCCGGCTGGTGCCGGTCGAGCCGAGCGCCGACGCCGGCGCTGGTGCGGGTGGTCAGCGGATCACCTACCACGACCCCTGCTACCTGGGCCGGCACAACCAGGTCTACACGCCCCCGCGCGAGCTGCTCGCCGCGATCCCCGGCGCCGAGCTCGCCGAGATGCCGCGCAACCGCGAGACGTCCTTCTGCTGCGGCGCGGGCGGCGCGCGCATGTGGATGGAGGAGTCGATCGGCACGCGCATCAACGCCACGCGCGCGGCCGAGGCCATGAGCACCGGCGCCGACGTCGTCGCGACGGCCTGCCCCTACTGCACGGTCATGCTCTCCGACGGCGTCGCGGCCGTCGCCGCCTCCGCCGCGTCGGCCGGGCCCATCGGGAGCACGCCGGACACGGCCACCACCGCGGGCGCGAGCGCG
>NZ_JAAXOY010000270.1 GCF_012396155.1 Cellulomonas septica
CGACGGCATCGACGGCCGCCGGGTCCGGGTGCTCGCGTCGGCGGCCCGGTTGCGCGGCATCGTCGCGCTCGCGACGCAGGACGACGGCGGTGCGGTCAACCTGTGGCAGGCCGACCAGCGCTCGACGGCGCTGCGCGAGGTCGACCGCGTCGCCCGCCGCGCGATGGCGGCCGCGGCGACGTCGATCGGACCCTGACAGGGCTCAGCCCAGGACGTCGCGGTAGACGGTGAGCGTGCGCTCGCCGATCGCCTCCCAGGAGAAGTGGTCCTCGACTCGCGTGCGCGCGGCGCGACCCCAGGCGGCGGCGCGGTCGGGGTCCTGGACGAGCGCGGTCAGCGCGTCCGCGAGGTCGTCGACGAACCGGTCGGGGTCGACGGGCGTGCCGGTGCCGTCCTGCACCTGGTCGATCGGGACGAGCGTGCCCGTGACGCCGTCGACGATCACCTCGGGGATGCCGCCCGTGGCGGTGCCGACGACGGGCAGGCCGACGGCCATGGCCTCGAGGTTGACGATGCCGAGCGGCTCGTAGACCGACGGGCAGACGAACACCGTGCCGTGCGCGAGGATCGCGACGACGTCCGCGCGCGGCAGCATCCGGTCGATCCACACGACGCCCGAGCGCTTCTCGCGCAGCTGCGCGACGAGGCCCTCGACCTCGGCGGCGATCTGCGGCGTGTCGGGCGCGCCCGCGCACAGCACGAGCTGCACGTCGGCAGGCAGCCGCTCGGCGGCGCGCAGGAAGTACGGCAGGCCCTTCTGGCGGGTGATGCGGCCGACGAACACGACGGCCGGTCGCGTGGGGTCGATGCCGAGCGCCCGCACGGTGGCCTCCGCACGCTCGGCGTCCTCGCCCGTCGGGCGCCGCCAGCCGTCGAGGTCGATGCCGTTGTGGACGACGTGCACGCGCGACGGGTCGACCGCCGGGTACGACCGGAGGATGTCCTCGCGCATGCCACCGGACACCGCGATCACCGCGGCCGCCGCCTCGTACGCGGTCCGCTCGGCCCACGAGGAGATCGCGTACCCGCCGCCCAGCTGCTCGGCCTTCCAGGGGCGCAGCGGCTCGAGGCTGTGGGCGGTGAGGACGTGCGGGACACC
Organism: Cellulomonas septica; assembly: GCF_012396155.1. Classification (GTDB taxonomy): domain Bacteria; phylum Actinomycetota; class Actinomycetes; order Actinomycetales; family Cellulomonadaceae; genus Cellulomonas; species Cellulomonas septica. The sequence continues at coordinate 1,100 of NZ_JAAXOY010000270.1, forward strand.
GTGCAGCAGCGACGCGAGGTGCCCCGCGAGGTTCGCGTACCAGGTGTGGGAGTGCACGAGCGAGCTCGCGACGCCGTCGTCGCCGACCCGGCCGACCGCGTCGACCATCTCGAGGTCGACGCCGAGCGTCTGCAGCGCTGCGTTCGCGGAGGCCAGACCGGCGGGGACGGTGTACCCCTCGACGCCCGGCTCGTCGCGCGGTCCGTCGAAGGCGTGCACGCGCACGTCGACCTTGTGGCGCAGCACGCGGGTGAGCCCCGCGACGTGGACCCCGGCACCGCCGTAGACGTGCGGCGGGTACTCGCGGGTCAGCAGGTCGACACGCACCGGGACCTCCACTGTCGGGTCCGGTCGGCGACCGGCTCTCTCCGCGACACGCTAGCGCGAGACGGCCCGCTCGCCTCGCCGGAGGACGCCCCGTGGGCCTAGGGTCGTCGCATGGCAGCGCCGCGCGTCCTCGCAATCGTCCTCGCAGGTGGAGAGGGCAAACGACTCATGCCGCTGACGGCGCACCGCGCGAAGCCCGCCGTCCCGTTCGGGGGCATCTACCGGCTCGTCGACTTCGCGCTGTCGAACGTCATCAACTCGCGCTACCTGCACGTCATCGTGCTCACCCAGTACAAGTCGCACAGCCTCGACCGGCACGTGTCGAAGACGTGGCGCATGTCGCCGCTCCTGGGGAACTACGTGGCCGCGGTGCCCGCGCAGCAGCGCGTCGGCAAGCACTGGTACCTGGGGTCCGCGGACGCGATCTACCAGTGCCTCAACATCATCGAGGACGAGCGCCCCGACATCGTCGTCGTGGTCGGCGCCGACCACGTGTACCGGATGGACTTCTCGCAGATGGTCGAGGCGCACCGGGAGTCCGGTGCCGAGCTCACCGTCGCGGCGATCCGCCAGCCGATCCACGAGGCCGACCAGTTCGGCGTCATCGAGACGCACCCGAGCGACCCGACGAAGATCGCGGCGTTCCGCGAGAAGCCGACCGACCCCGTCGGCCTGCCCGACTCGCCGCTCGAGATCCTCGCGTCGATGGGCAACTACGTCGCGAACACCGACGCGCTCGTCCGCGCGGTCACCGAGGACGCCGAGAACCCGACGTCGCGGCACGACATGGGCGGCGACATCGTCCCGGCGTTCGTCGCGCGCGGCACCGCCGCGGTCTACGACTTCATCCGCAACGACGTGCCCGGCTCGACGCCGCGCGACCGCGACTACTGGCGGGACGTCGGGACGATCGACGCGTTCTACGAGGCCAACACCGACCTCATCTCGATCGAGCCGGTGTTCAACCTCTACAACGACGAGTGGCCGCTCTACACCGGCTACACGGGACTGCCGCCGGCCAAGTTCGTGCACGCGGGCGCCGGTCGCCTCGGCCACGCGGCCGACTCGATCGTCTCCCCCGGTGTGCTCGTCTCCGGTGCGACCGTGTCCGGGTCCGTCATCTCGCCCGGCGTGCGGCTGCACTCCTGGGCGCAGGTCACCGACTCGGTGCTCATGGACGACGTGCACGTGCACCGCTACGCGCAGGTGCACCGCGCGATCATCGACAAGAACGTCGTCGTCCCGGAGCGCGCGCGGATCGGCCTCGACCGCGAGCACGACCTGGCGCGCGGCTTCACGATCACCGAGTCGGGCATCACCGTCGTGCCGAAGGGCGCCGTCGTCTCCGACTGACGACGTCCGGACACCAGGCGGGCACCCACGACGGCGCGGCGGACCGTCGCACTAGCCTGCGAGGCGTGAGCACCCCCGCGCCCCGCACCGCCATGCCCGCCGCCACCGAGCCCGCACCGTGCGCGGTGACCGAGCCCGGCGCACCCGTCGACGCCGTCGACGACACGCGTCGGCTCGTCGTCATGGACGTCGACTCGACGTTCATCACGGGCGAGGTCGTCGAGATGCTCGCGGCGCACGCCGGGACGGAGGAGCTCGTCACCGAGATCACCGAGCGCGCGATGCGCGGCGAGATCGACTTCGCCGCTTCTCTGCACGAGCGCGTCGCGACCCTCGCCGGGCTGCCGGCGTCGGTGTGCGAGGACGTGCTCGCACAGGTCGAGCTGTCGCCCGGCGCCGTCGAGCTCGTCGCGGAGCTCGACGCGCGCGGGTGGCCCGTCGGGCTGGTGTCGGGCGGGTTCCTCGAGATCGTCGAGCCGCTGGCCGCGCGGGTCGGCATCCGGCTCGTGCACGCGAACCGGCTCGAGGTCGCGGACGGGCGCCTCACGGGCCGCGTCGCCGGGCCTGTCGTCGACCGCGCCGTGAAGGCGCAGACCCTGCGGGAGTACGCCGTGCGGGTCGGCGTCCCCATGGAGCGCACGATCGCGATCGGCGACGGCGCCAACGACCTCGACATGCTCGCCGCGGCGGGCTTCGGCATCGCGTTCAACGCCAAGCCGCTCGTCGCCGCGTCGGCGGACGCCGTCGTCACCGACCGCCTGGACGCGGTCCTCGACCTGCCGCCGTTCACCGTCGGCGCGTGACACCCGCGTTCGTCCCGGGCCGGGAGCTCGCGCGCCTGCTGTACGCGCACGTCGCACCCGTGCTCGCGGCGCGCGGGCTGGCGCACACGGCGGCGCTGGTCGGCCCGGGGTCGGACGTGCTGGGCCACGACGACGCCACGTCGACCGACCACGACTGGGGTCCGCGCCTGCAGGTGCTGCTCTCCCCCGACGACCACGCGGTGCACGCCGCCGCACTGCACGAGGAGCTGCGGCACGTCCTGCCGGACGAGGTGGGCGGCTGGACGACGCGCGCCGCACCCCCGGCGGCCGACGGCACGCGCGGCCCGGGGGTCGGCGGCCCGGGCAGCCCGGTCGAGCACCGGGTCGAGGTCCTCACGCTCGACGCCCTGCTGACGCGCGTGCTGGGTGACCTCCGCCCGCCCCTGACGGTCGCCGACTGGCTCGTCGTCCCGCAGCAGCGCCTGCTGTCGCTGACGGCGGGCGTCGTGCTCCACGACGACCTGGGCCTGGAGCGGGTCCGCGCGGACCTCGCGTCCTACCCGCGCGACGTCTGGCTCTACCAGCAGGCGTCGGCGTGGTGGGCGATCGCCGAGGACTCCCACCTGGCGCCCCGCGCCGGCATGGCGGGCGACGACCTCGGCTCGCGACTGGTGACGGCGCGCGTCTGCCGGACCGCGGTCCTGCTCGCCTTCCTCCAGGCGCGGACGTACGCGCCCTACGACAAGTGGCTCGGCACGGCGTTCCGGCGGCTGCCGTCGTCGCGCGACCTGCTCGGCCCCCTCGACGCCGCGCTGGCAGCCGCGGACTGGGAGGCGCGTCAGCGCGCGCTGGGCCAGGTGCTCGTCGGGCTGCTGCGCGGGCACAACGCGCTCGGCCTCACGCCGCCGGTCGCCGAGGAGACGGCGCCGTTCCACGCCCGCCCGTTCGAGGTCGTCGACGCGGAGGGCGTCGCGGACCTCCTGCTCTCCGCCGTGGTCGATCCCGCGGTGCGGTCGCTG
>NZ_JAAXOY010000271.1 GCF_012396155.1 Cellulomonas septica
CGACGCTCTTCCGATCTCGACGGCCTGCACCGGGGCGAGCACGGCGGCGACCGGCTCGAGCATCACGCCCCGCCACCCCGCCCCCACGCCTGCGTGGACCGGCGGCGACGCTGCGTGGATCGCGGGCGCAGGGTGGGTCGGTGACGCTGGGTGGTTCGCCGGGGCAGGGTGGGCCGGCGACGCTGCGTGGATCGCCGGAGCAGGGTGGGCCGGTGACGCTGCGTGGCTCGCCGGGGCAGCCTGGATCCGCGACGCCGTGTGGTCGGCCGAGACCGCGTCAGGTGGCATGGCGGCGGTCACTCGTCGGCGCAGCGCGCGGGTGACGAGCGCGGAGACGGCGAGGGCTGCGACCGCAGCACCGACGGCGACGAGCGAGCGGGAGGCGAGGGCGAGCGCGACCGTCGCGAGCGGGAGGGCGGTCGGGACGAGGACCAGCAGCAGGAGACGCGCCGAGAGGTCACGGCGGACGACCTCGCCGGCGAACAGGAGCCAGCGCCGGACGATCCGCAGGTACGCGGCCGCGGTCGGGACGGTCGTCGCGACGAGCGCGGGCTGGGCGGTCTGGACGATCCGCAGGCCGTGGGCGCGGAACAGCCGGGCGAGCGCGTAGTCGTCGCACGTGGCGGTCGCGAGCGCGGCGAACCCGCCGACCGCCTCCAGCCGGTCGCGCCGGAGCGCCACCACCATGCCGTTGATGCTGACGGGAGGCCCGACGCGCGCGAGCGGCAGGTAGGTGACGAGCGCCGAGCCGTTGACGAACGCCGCGAGCAGCCGCGACCAGAGCCCGCCCTGCTCGCGGTAGACGGGGACGCCGGTCGCGAGGTCGGCGCCGGCGAGCGCCCCGACGAGCCCTGCGAGCCCCCCGGCGGGGAGGACGGTGTCGTCGTCGAGCAGGACGACCGTGCCGCTGTGCACGTCGGCCAGCGCGAGCTTGTGGATCTTGGGGTTGACGCCGGGCTCGGGCGGCGGGCACACCACGACGTCGACGTGCGGGCGTGGCGCGCCCTCGCCTCGCACGCCGCGAACCTCGTCGACGGTCTCCCGGGCCGTGGTCCGCGAGGCGGCGGCTGTCGCGGCGGCGCGTCCGGCCGGGTCGTCGTCGTCGACCAGCAGCAGGACGTGTGCGGGCGCGAGGGTCCGGACGGAGGACGCGAGGACGTCGGGCAGCAGCGGGTCGCCGGAGCGGACCGCGACGAGGACGGTGACGTCGGTGAGGTCCTGCGGGGACGCGGCACGGGCGGGCGCCGCGATCGCGGCGGCGGCGAGGCTCCCGCGGACGGCGGTGACCACCACGAGGAGGGCCGCGACGACGAGCGCAGCCTCACCCATGCGCGCGTACGAGCCGGTCGACGCTCTCGTCGAGCGACACCGCGGGGGCGCCGAGGTCGCGCAGCGTCCGCGTCATGTCGAACGTCTTGGACCGCGAGAGCACGGACACCCCGAAGCGCGTGATCGGCGGCTCGCGCCAGCCGAGCAGCGTGGCCGACACCTGCTCCCCGGCGCCCGCGAGCCCCCGGACGACCGACGGCGGGACGCGCACGGTCCGCGGGCGCGCACCGAGCCGCGCGAGGATCCCGAGCAGGAACGGGTAGAGGTCGACGGGCTCGGCGTTCGTGAGGTGGTACAGCCCGGTGGCGCCGCGCTCCACGGCCTCGTTCACGTAGTGCGCGGCGGTGTGGACGTCGGTGAGGTCGGTGCGCACGGGCGGCCCGTCGCGGCGCTCGAGCACGGGCAGCAGCCCGCCCTGCGCGAGCCGCAGGATCCGGGGCAGGAGGACGGTGTCGCCGACGCCGAAGACGGCGCGCGGTCGCACGACGACGTGCGGGCCGGGGTACCCGGCGACGACGCGCTCGGAGATCCGCTTGGTGCGCGCGTAGGCGTTGAGCAGCTCGTCGTCGGGCGGGACGGGGCTGTCCTCGGTGAGGTCGTGCTGGTCCTCGTCGCGGTAGAGCACGGACGACGAGGAGACGTGCACGAGCGGCGGCGCCCCGTGGTCGGCCGCCCACCGCGCGACGTGTCGGGTCGCGTCGACGTTCGCCGCGACGAACGCGCGCGGGGGTGCCCACGGGGACGCGAGCGCGGCGCAGTGCACGACCGCGTCGACGCGGCCGGGCACGGCGTCGTCGGGCAGCGGGTGGGAGAGGTCGTGCCGGACGTAGGTGTCGACGTCGTTGGTCGCGGTCGACGACCGCCCGACGCCGACGACGTCCCAGCCGCGCGCGTGCGCGTCGGCGACGATCCGCGTCCCCAGGAAGCCGTTGGAACCGGTGAGCAGGAGACGCATGCCGTGGAGGATACGGCGGTCCGGAGGCGGGCAGTCCGGTCCTCCACAGGCGTGTCCCCGCGGGAACGGCCGCAGCGGTCCCGGCCGCGGGCGACCGGGGTGGTGCGCCGCGCGCGCCCGACGCACCACCCGGTCACCACCGCCCCGTCAGCGCCCCAGACGCGTCCAGCGGCGCACGGACAGCACGCCGAACACGGCCACGAGCACGACGGGCCAGACGACCGCGAGCAGCAGCGCGTGCTCCGACGCCCAGCCCGTGCTCGCGACCGTGGGGTTGCCGAACAGGTCGCGCGTCGCGGCGATCGTCGCGGTGATCGGGTTCCACGCGGACAGCGCCTCGAGCCATCCGGGCATCGTCGAGATCGGCACGAACGCGTTCGACAGGAACGCGAACGGCCACACGAGGATCTGCACCGCGGTGACGCCGCCCTGCCCGCGGAACAGCAGCCCGAGCCAGATGCCGAGCCACAGGAACGCGAACCGCAGCAGGAGCAGCAGGCCGAGCGCGACGAGCGCGTTGCCGAGCCCTTCGTGCCACCGCCACCCGACGGCCAGCCCGCCGAGGAGCAGGGCGAGCAGCCCGACGACCGACGAGAGCATGTCGGCGATCGCGCGGCCGAGCAGCACCGCGGCCCGGGACATCGGCAGGGACCGGAACCGGTCGGTCACGCCGCGCTGCACGTCGGTCGCGACGGCCGTCATGGTCGACTCGAGCCCGAAGGCCATGGTGACGGCCAGCATGCCGGGGAAGAGGAACTCGATGTAGCCGCCCGGGACGTCGATCGCGCCGCCGAGCAGGTAGCCGAACATCAGCAGCAGGAGCAGCGGGAACGCGAGGCCGATCAGCAGGTCCCACGGCTGGCGCCGCCAGTGGCCGAGGTCGCGCAGGGTCACGGTCCAGGCGTCGCGGAGCGCCCACGACGGGCCGCCCGACGGGACGGGCGGGGCGGTGCGGGCCGGGGTGGTGGTCGTGGTCATCGGGAGGCCTCCTCGGCGGTCGCGGCGGCGGGGGAGTCGGTGGCGGCCCGGGCGCCGGGGTCGGCCGGGGCGTCGGCAGGAGCCCCGGTGAGGTGCAGGAACGCCTCGTCGAGGGTCGGGCGCCGCAGGGCGACGTCGTCGACGGGGACGCGTGCGTCGTCGAGCGTGCGGACGACGTGCGTGAGCGCCGCGACCCGGTCGACGACCGTGGCGGTGACCCGTCGGGTGGCGACGTCCGTCTCGACGTCGGTGCCGACGGCGTCGAGGGCCGCCCGCGCGGCCGGCAGGTCGGCCTCGGCGCGGACGACGACGTCGAGCCGGTCCTGACCGATGGACGCCTTGAGCTCGTCGGGCGTCCCGCGGGCGACGAGCCGGCCGTGCGCGAGCACGCTCACCTGCGACGCGAGCTGGTCGACCTCCTCGAGGTACTGCGTGGTGAGCAGCACCGCGGTCCCGCCGGCGACGAGCTCGCGCACGGCCTGCCACACCTCGCGCCGCCCGCCCGGGTCGAGGCCGGTCGTCGGCTCGTCGAGGAGCAGCACCTGGGGGTCGAGCACGAGGCCGGCGGCCAGGTCGAGCCGTCGACGCATGCCGCCGGAGTAGGTGCCGACGGGCCGGTCGGCGGCGTCGGCGAGGTCGAACCGGTCGAGCAGCTCGTCGGCGCGGCGCCGGGCGTCGCGCGTCCCGAGGTGCGAGAGGCGGCCGAACATCACGAGGTTGTCGCGCCCGCCGAGGATCTCGTCGACGGCGGCGTGCTGACCGACGAGCCCGAGCCGGCGGCGCGCCTGCGCGGCGTCGCGGACGACGTCGTAGCCGGCGACGTGCGCGGTGCCGCCGTGCGGGTCGAGCAGCGTGGAGACGATCCGGACGGTGGTCGTCTTGCCCGCGCCGTTGGGGCCGAGCAGGGCGTGGACGGTGCCGTGCTCGACGTCGAGGTCGAGGCCGTCGAGCACGGTCGTGTCGCCGTAGCGGCGCGTGAGCCCGCGGATGCGGACGGCGGGTGGGGCGGTCGCCGCGGTCGCGGTGCCGGCCGCGCGGGTGGTCGGTGAGCCGGTGGACGTGGGCATGGGTGGACCTCCTCGGACGGGAGCGCTTATCGTACAGCGTACGACAAGAACGCACGGACGTCTCCACCTGTTCCCGGCAGGGAGGATGAGGTCATGACGGAGCACACCGGGACCGGCGACCCGGCCCGCAGCATGGCCCTCCTCTGGCGCACCGCCGAGCCCGCCGCCCCGCGCGGCCGTGGTGCCGCCGCCGGGCTGTCCGTGGACCGCGTCGTCGCGACCGCGGTGGCGCT
>NZ_JAAXOY010000272.1 GCF_012396155.1 Cellulomonas septica
GGTCCCGGTGCCCGAGCCGCCCGTCGCCGGGTCGTGCGAGCCGCCGGTCGGCGCGTCGGTGCCGCCCGTGGTGCTGCCCGGGGGACGCGTGGTGCCGCCGTCGAGCAGGTCGTCGGCGCCCGAGCCGGTCCCGCCGGGGGTCGTGTCGTGCACGGGGTTGCCGTCGGTCCCGACGAGCTGGTGCTCGGGGACCTTGACGGGCTCGGGCACGTCGGCGCCGGTGGTGCCGCCCACGTCGACGCGGTCGGGGTCGCGGACGGGGATGTTCGAGCCGAGGTCGTCGCCGAGGTTGGTCGGGACGTCGTCGAGCGTGGTGCCGACGTCGGCGACGTCGATGTCGATCGCCTTGCCGAGGTCGTCGACCATCTTCATGTTGGTCAGCAGGTCGCCGAGCTTGGGCAGCGCGCCGACGCCCTTGAGGCCCAGCGAGATGGGGTCGACGAACTCGAGGACGCGCGCACCCTTGCTGAGCCACGACGAGACGCGTGCGGCCTTGCCCGCGGCGCCGGCCGCCGTGGCCGCGCCCTTCGAGCCGGACACCGCCGCGCCGGCGGGGATGAAGATCGTGGCGACGTTGAAGATCGCGCCGCCCGCGGCACGACTGGGGTCGTCCTCCCAGGTGTCCCACGAGATGAGGCCCTTGCCGAGCCCGAGCCACGCGTTGCCGGCGTTGCCCCAGGACCACTCGCCGTCGGCGTAGCCGATGAGGCCGCCCATGCCGACCCAGGTGGTCTTCATGGTGTCCCACGACCAGGACCAGTCCTTGATGCCGACGAGCTGGCCGAGGCCCACGACGGTGCCCCACAGGCCGTCGACGACGACGCCGTCCCACACGAAGCGCTTGACCTGCACGGCCGCGGACTTCGGGCAGTGGTCCTTGCGCTCGACCTCCGACCCCCACGGCATCGCCGCGTCGGTCGGGAGGGAGTCGAGGCCGTAGCCGAGCGGGTCGTCCTCGCCCGTCATCGCGTGCCACGGCTCGGCGCCGTACAGCGCGCGGATCGCGTTGGCGCAGGTCCGCTCGGCCTCCCAGAGCTTGACCTGCTCCGCGTTGACGCGGGACACGAGCGCCGTGTTCTCGTCGACCAGGTCCTGGTCGTACTCCCACTCGGCGTTGGACGCGATCTTGCTGCGGAACGCGTACGCGTCGCTCTTGACGGCGGCGAGCGAGGCCTTGATGGGCCGGATGGCCTCCGCGTACGTCTTGAGCGCCGCCGCGACCTTCTCGACGTCGTCGCCGAACTGGCGCGACTTGGTCTCGACGGGGTCCATGACGACGAACAGCGTGCTCGCCTCGGGCGCCTCGTAGTGCCCGGCCAGGCCGCGCCACTTGTTGAGCGCGTCGGCCCCGTGCTCGCGCACGGAGGCACCCTGCGCCGACAGCCCGTCCGCGGCGGCGATGAGGCCGTCAGGGTCGAGGTCGGCGCCGGGGATGGCGTACGGGTTGATGCCCGAGGCGTAGCACTGGTCGGTCACGGAGTCGGCACCTGGAAGGTCGGGGCGTTCGCGCCGGTGCACGACGCCGCGGCGGACTGCTGCTGGGCTGCCATCGTCTCGTCCCCTTCGAGGTACCACCGCGTCGCCGCGGCGGCGCCACCGACGGACGCGTTGATGCGGTTGCCGATCGCCTCGAGCGTCGGCTTGTGGTGCTCGAAGAACCCGGCGATCGCGTCGCCGATGATCGGGGAGTTACCGGCCGTCACCGCGGACTCGGCCTTGCCCGGCATGGCCTGGACGACGCTCGACAGGAGCTCGGCGACGGTCCCCACCTTGGTGAGGACGTCCTGGACCCCGGCCGGTTCGATGTGCCACTTCGTCACGGCGTCAGCCGATCGCGTCGACGGCCGCCTTGGCCTTCTTCAGCGTGTCCTGCGCCGTGGCGTCGTTCTTCTCGAGCGCGCCGCGGAGCGTGCGGATGATGGTGCGGACCTCGCCGGCGACCCGGTTCCAGCGGGCCTCCTTGGCGGCGTACTCCTCCGAGACGCCCGACGCCTGGTAGTCGGCCATGGCCGTCTTGACGTCGCGGTCGCGCGCGTCGATCAGGGCCTCGAGGCGCTGCGCGACGGCGTTGAAGTTCTCCTGCGCGGTCGTGGACGCGCCCAGGTCGAAGTCCCGACGGTCGATGCTGTTGCCGCTCATCGCTCTCCCCCTCAGCCCTTCGCCGAACCGAAGCGCGCCGCGTCGAAGGCGGAACCGCCCTGCGCGGCCTGCGTCTCGTCGGCCATCTGCAGGTCGCCCTCGCCGAACGACCGGTCCATGCCGCCGATGCCCTGGAGCACCGAGGCGAGGGCGCCGTTGAGGTCGACCGCGATGCGGTCCGTCTCGCCCTTGAACTTGTCGAACGCCGCACGACCGGCGCCGTTGAACTTGCCCTGCAGCGGCTCGGCGGCCGCCGCCAGCTGACGCACCAGCGCGCCGAGGTCCTCGTTCGACGACGACGTCTTCTTCGTCAGCGTCGAGAGGACGTCGGATCCCATCGCGAACTTCACATCAACCCCCTCGCGGTTCGGCGTCCCCGGACAGGACGACCCGAGCATCCTGCCAGGAACCGGACGGACCGGCGTTCCCCTCGTCCACAGGAGCGGACAGAACCACACGTACGGGTGCCTTGGGCACGTGTGGCGACGAGTGCCTCAAGCACCTTGCTAGCACGGACCCCCGACACACCGCAGCCCGGGACCGCCCGATTCACCCGCGGGCGTGCCGGCGGCGTCAGTCGCGCGCCGTCAGGACGATCGTGCCCTCGGGCGTCAGGGCCACCGTGTGCTCCGCGTGCGCCGCGAGCGACCCGTCCGCGGTGCGGATCGTCCAGCCGTCGTCGTCGATCACGTAGTCGTCGCCGCCCGCCATGAACCACGGCTCGATCGCCACGACGAGACCGGCCTTGAGCCGCACGCCCGTGCCCTCGCGGCCGAGGTTCGCGACGTGCGGCTCCTCGTGCATGGTCCGCCCGACGCCGTGGCCGCCGAAGTCGGCGTTGATGCCGTACCCGGCGTCGCGCCCGATGCGGCCGATCGCCGCGGAGACGTCGCCCATGCGCGCCCCGACCCGGGCGGCCGCGATCCCGGCGTCGAGCGCCTGCTCGGTCGTCGCGATGAGGCGCTGCGCCTCGGGCGTCTGCGTGCCGAGCTGGAACGTGAGCGCCGAGTCGCACACCCACCCCTCGACCTGTGCGGCGAAGTCGATGCTCAGCACGTCGCCGTCCTCGAGCACCTGCGCGGACGGCAGGCCGTGCAGCGCGGCGTCGTTGACCGAGGTGCACAGCACTCCCGGGTACGGGATCGCGCCGAACGACGGGTGGTAGCCGAGGTAGACGGAGTGCGCGCCCGCGTCGTCGATCATGCGGTGCGCGTGCGCGTCGAGGTCGAGGAGCGTCATCCCGGGCCGCGCGACGTCGCGCAGCGACTGCAGGACTCCGGCGACGAACCGGCCGGCCGGCCGCATCGCCTCGATCTGGGCGGGGTTCTTGAGGGCCACGGGACCACCTTGTCATGCCGTCGTCGCGACACCGGACCAGGCCGGACGGTCGCACCACCGCCCGACGGGAGCGGGGCGAGCGGCGGCACCGTCGAGAGGCGGCCGGGCAGAGCCGACGGCCACGCGAGCCGTGGCGGAAGGCGTCCGGGCAGGGGACAGCCCGTGGGCCGGACCTGGACGGTCCTGCCGCGGCGGACGAGGTCGCGGCTCCCACGGGCTGCGGTGACTGCCGGAATTCGCTCGCCGCCCCTCGCCGTCTCCGGCGGGAAGGCAACGGGCGGACGTGCAGTCCGTCCCGAGCTGTTCGGGCGACTAGCGGACAGTCACCTCACGCGTCCTGGAAGACTTCATGTTCCGGACCACCTCCTTCCCGTGTGCTGTCGACGCTACGTCGCGTCCGCACGACCGCCAACTCATTTCGCCGCCAGAGAAGCGCCGCGGCTCACGACGTCCACGCGGCGAGATCCCAGTCGTCCTCGCGCAGCGCGCGCACCCCGGCGGAGCCGAAGCGGCGCGACCACTCGCGCCCGGTCCGGCAGTCGAGGAACCCGGCGAACATCTCGGTCACGACGCGGTCGCGCACGCGCGACGACGTGACGCACCCGTGCACCGCGGCGTTGTACATGCCGAGCAGCTCGAGGTGCTCGCGGCTGTCGGCGGGGTCGGCGGCGCCGAAGACGGCGTCAAGCACGTCGCGGCGTCCGGCGCGGAGCAGCCACGTGCGGGTGCGCATGGGGTGCAGGCCGGCCATGAGGGCGAGCGCGGGCACGGCTGCGTCGAGGGGCAGCGTGCCGGCGCGGTCGAGGCGCTCGAACGTCCCGAGCACCGCGTCGGGGTGGTAGAGGCCGACGGCGCCGAGCCCGCGCAGGCAGCAGTACCGCCAGCCGGGGTCGGCGTCGGGGCGCAGCCACTCGTCGAGCACGTCGAGCGACGTCCCGGTCGCGGCGCACGCGAGGCCGAGCGGCACGAAGACGAGGTGCCGACCGCCGAGCGGTCCGGCGGCGGCGTGCTCGTCGTGCGG
>NZ_JAAXOY010000273.1 GCF_012396155.1 Cellulomonas septica
GACCACCGCCCCCGCCCGCGCGGTCGCGCCGCGCCGCCCGTCGGCCGCCCGCGCCCTGCGCCGCCTCACCCTCACGGAGGGGCGCCTGTTCCTGCGGGACCCGTCGAACGCGTTCTTCGCGATCGTCTTCCCCGGGCTCCTGCTCACGGTCCTCGGCCTCGTGATGCCGTGGGCGGACCAGCCCTTCGACGTCGACGACCCGATCCTGTCGCAGTTCACCGCCATCACCGGCTACACGCCGACGGTGCTCGCGCTCGCGGTCGGCACGGTCGCCTTCACGACGTACCCGACGACGATCGCGACGTACCGGCAGCGCGGCGTGCTGCGCCGGCTGTCGACCACGCCGGTCCCGCCGACGCGCGTGCTCGTCGCGCAGGTCGCCGTGAACCTCGCGGCGCTGCTGGTCGCAGCGGCGCTCGCGTTCGTGCTCGGCGTGCTCGTGGTCGGCGTCGAGGCGCCCACGCAGCCGCTGCTGGTCGTCGGGGCGTTCGTGCTGTCGGTGCTCGCGGCGTTCGCGGTGGGCTCGCTCATCGCGGCGGTCGCGCCGACCGGTCCGGCGGCGAACGGCATCGGCGCGACCGTCTACTTCCTGTCGCTGTTCTTCGCAGGGGTGTGGCTGCCCCTGCCGCTCATGCCGGACGTCGTGCAGACCATCGCGCAGTTCACGCCGCTCGGGGCGGCGGCGCAGGCGATGTCGGCCGCGTGGTTCGGGCAGCCGTTCCCGGGGGTCGAGCTGCTCGCGCTCGCCGGGTGGGCGCTGGTCGGGATCCCGCTCGCGGCGCGGCTGTTCCGCTGGTCGTGACCGTCTGACAGCTCCCGGAGGGGGGAGCGCGACGGCCCGTCGGGGAGGTGTCCCGACGGGCCGTCGTCGTGGGAGCGGCGTGGGAACGCGACGACGTGCGCACGCGCCGTGGTCGCGCTCCCACCCGAAAGGTTTAGGAGTCTGGACGGTCCCTGTGCGGTTGCGGATGGTTGGCCCGACCTGCCCGACGTGCACCCCGAGCCGCCCCGCATCGACGCGGGCACCGGCCCGGGGCCAGGCCGGGCAGGAGTGCACCTCCGCCACCGTCCCGCGCGTGCCCGCACGGGACCCGGTGGGCACGCCGGCGCGACGTCGCGCGGGCAGGCCCGCACACCACGAAAGGTACGGACGATGTCGTCAACGACCCGCCGGCGAACCGCCTGGGTGGCTGTAGCCACCGTAGGTGTGTCGTCGTTCCTGGCGACCGCGGGGATCACCCCCGCGCTCGCCGCGACCGGAGCAGGCTTGCCCGCCACGGTCACCGTCCCCGCGGCCTCGCCGGTCCGCGCCGCCGTCGACGGCGAGTACGCGAACCGGTTCCTCGCGCAGTACGACAAGATCAAGGACCCGGCCAACGGGTACTTCAGCGCCCAGGGCATCCCGTACCACGCCGTCGAGACCCTCATGGTCGAGGCGCCCGACTACGGCCACGAGACGACCTCCGAGGCGTACTCGTACTGGCTGTGGCTCGAGGCCCTCTACGGCCAGGTCACCCAGGACTGGGCACCGCTCAACCACGCCTGGGACACGATGGAGAAGTACATGATCCCCCAGTCGGTGGATCAGCCCACGAACTCCTTCTACAACCCCAACTCGCCGGCCACCTACGCGCCCGAGTTCAACCACCCGAGCTCCTACCCGTCGCAGCTCAACAGCGGCATCACCGGCGGCACGGACCCCATCGGCGCCGAGCTCAAGTCGACCTACGGCAACGCGGACGTCTACCAGATGCACTGGCTGGCCGACGTCGACAACATCTACGGCTTCGGCGCCACGCCGGGCGCGGGCTGCACGCTCGGCCCGACCGCGACCGGCACGTCCTTCATCAACACCTTCCAGCGCGGCCCGCAGGAGTCGGTCTGGGAGACCGTCCCGCAGCCGTCGTGCGAGGAGTTCAAGTACGGCGGCAAGAACGGGTTCCTCGACCTGTTCACCAAGGACGCGTCGTACGCCAAGCAGTGGAAGTACACCTCGGCGTCCGACGCCGACGCGCGCGCCGTCGAGGCCGTCTACTGGGCCAACCAGTGGGCGACCGAGCAGGGCAAGGCCGCCGACGTCGCCGCGACCGTGGCGAAGGCCGCCAAGATGGGCGACTACCTGCGGTACACGCTCTTCGACAAGTACTTCAAGAAGATCGGCTGCACCTCGCCGTCCTGCGCCGCCGGCCAGGGCCGTGAGGCCGCGCACTACCTGCTCTCCTGGTACATGGCGTGGGGCGGCGCGACCGACTCCAACGCCGGCTGGGCGTGGCGCATCGGCTCGTCGCACGCGCACTTCGGCTACCAGAACCCGCTCGCCGCGTGGGCGCTGTCGACCGACCCGAAGCTGACGCCCAAGTCGCCGACCGCCAAGTCCGACTGGACCGCGTCGATGCAGCGCCAGCTCGAGTTCTACACGTGGCTGCAGGCCTCCAACGGCGGCATCGCCGGTGGCGCGACGAACAGCTGGGACGGCGCCTACGCCACCCCGCCGGCCGGCACGCCCACGTTCTACGGCATGGGCTACACCGAGGCTCCCGTCTACGTCGACCCGCCGTCGAACCGCTGGTTCGGCATGCAGGCGTGGGGCGTGCAGCGCGTCGCCGAGCTCTACTACGCGTCGGGCAACGCCCAGGCGAAGAAGATCCTCGACAAGTGGGTCCCGTGGGTCGTCGCGAACATCTCGACCGACGGCGCCAACTGGAAGGTCCCGAGCGAGCTCAAGTGGACCGGCAAGCCGGACACCTGGAACGCCGCGTCGCCGACCGGCAACCCGGGCCTGACCGTCGAGGTCACGTCCTACGGCCAGGACGTCGGCGTCGCCGGCGACACCGCCCGCGCGCTGCTGTTCTACGCCGCCAAGTCGGGCGACACCGCGTCGCGCGACAAGGCCAAGGCGCTCCTCGACGCCATCTGGACCAACAACCAGGACCCGCTGGGCGTCGCGACCGTCGAGACCCGCGGCGACTACAAGCGGTTCGACGACACCTACGTCGCCAACGGTGACGGCATCTACATCCCGTCCGGCTGGACCGGCACGATGCCCAACGGCGACGTCATCAAGCCCGGCGTGTCCTTCCTGGACATCCGCAGCTTCTACAAGAAGGACCCGCAGTGGTCCAAGGTCCAGGCCGCGCTCGACGGTGGCGCCGACCCGAAGTTCACGTACCACCGGTTCTGGGCCCAGACGGCCATCGCCGGTGCGCTCGCGGACTACGCGCGGCTCTTCGACGACGGCACCACCACGCCGGACACCACGCCGCCGTCGGTCCCGACGGGCCTGCAGGCGGGTCTCGTCACCTCGACCGAGGCGACGATCTCCTGGACGGCCTCGACGGACGACACCCGCGTGGCGTCGTACGACGTGTACCGCGGCACCACGAAGGTCGGCTCGTCGACGACGACGTCCTTCACCGAGACCGGCCTGACCCCCTCGACGGCGTACTCGTACACCGTCCGGGCGGTCGACGCGGCCGGCAACGTGTCCGCGGCGTCCTCGGCGCTCGCGGTCACCACGAAGGCGACGCCGTCCGACACGACGGCGCCGAGCGTGCCGTCGATCCTGTCGAGCGCGAGCACGACGAACAGCGTGACGGTCGTGTGGTCCGCGTCGACGGACAACACGGGCGGCTCGGGCCTCGCCGGGTACGACGTGTACCGCGGCACGACCCGCGTCGGCCAGACGACGGGCACGACGTTCACCGACACCGGCCTCACCGCCGCGACCGCGTACCAGTACTCGGTCCGGGCGCGTGACGTCGCCGGCAACGTGTCCGCCGCCTCGACGGCCGTCACGGTCACCACGAAGTCCGACACCACGCCGGACACGACCGCACCGAGCGTCCCGACGGGTCTCACCGCCACGACGGTCGGCGAGACGAGCGTGACCCTCACGTGGAACGCGTCCACCGACACCGGAGGCTCGGGCCTCGCGGGCTACGACGTCTACCGCGGCACGACGAAGGTCGGCACGCCGACCTCCGCCACGTACACCGACAGCGGCCTCACCGCCGCGACGGCGTACCAGTACACCGTCCGGGCACGCGACGTCGCGGGCAACGTCTCCGCCGCGTCGAGCGCCCTGTCGGTCACCACGAAGTCGGGTCAGCAGACCGGCTCGTGCAAGGTCACCTACAACGCCAGCAGCTGGAACACGGGCTTCACCGCCTCGGTGAAGGTCACCAACACCGGCACGACCGCGCTGAGCAGCTGGAGCCTCGGCTTCTCGTTCGCCAACGGTCAGAAGGTGCAGCAGGGCTGGAGCGCGAACTGGACGCAGTCCGGGTCGACGGTGACCGCGACGAACGCCGCGTGGAACGGCACGCTGGCCCCCGGCCAGAGCGTCGACATCGGCTTCAACGGCTCGCACTCGGGCACGAACACCAACCCGACGGCGTTCACGCTCAACGGCGCGGCCTGCAGCTGACGCCACCCGCACGACACCGAGGCCGGTCCGGGCACGTCCCGGGCCGGCCTCGGCCGCGTCCCGGTCGGCCGGGTCCCGCCGGCGGTCCCGGTCGGCCGCGTCCTCTCGCGCCG
>NZ_JAAXOY010000274.1 GCF_012396155.1 Cellulomonas septica
CCGGACGTCGCCGCGTCGAGCGTGCTCGTGTGCTCCGCGTCCGGCACGCTCAAGTCCGCGTCCGGCACGTGGGCGGCGGTGACCGAGAGCCGCCGCGAGGGGGATCTCGCCCCGCTGCTCGCCGCGCTCGAGCGGCCGTCGCAGGAGCCGTCGGGTGCGTGCGAGACGTCGGGCGCGGTGCCGACGGTGCTGTGGCTGGTCGACGCGCTCGGGCGCGCGGTTCGGCCCGTGTGGCCCACGGACGCGTGCGGCGCGCCGGTCGCGGACGTGCTCGCGGCGCTGGACGCGCTGCACGAGACGGACACGACCGAGTTCCCCGTGGAGCGGGTCACGCCGACGGGACCGCCGTCGGGTCGCTGACCCTCAGAGCTTGCGCAGGCGCACGCGCTCGACGGAGTGGTCGGAGCCCTTCGTCAGCACGAGCGTCGCGCGGCTGCGCGTCGGCAGGATGTTCTGCTGCAGGTTGGGCGCGTTGATCGTGTCCCAGATGCGCTCGGCGCGCTCGACGGCCTCGTCGTCGGAGAGCGACGCGTACCGGTGGAAGTACGACTCGGGCTGCGCGAACGCGGTCGACCGCAGCCGCAGGAACCGGTCGACGTACCACTGCCGGATGTCGGTCGTGCGCGCGTCGACGTAGATCGAGAAGTCGAAGAAGTCGCTGACCGCCAGGTTGGACGTGCCCTCGCTCGTCGGGCGTGCGGGCTGCAGCACGTTGAGGCCCTCGACGACCAGCACGTCGGGCCGGTTCACGACGATCTCCCGGCCGGGGACGATGTCGTAGGTCAGGTGGTCGTAGACGGGCGCCCGGACCTCGGGACGGCCCGCCTTGACCTTGGAGACGAAGCGCAGCAGCGCGCGCCGGTCGTACGACTCGGGGAAGCCCTTGCGCTCCATGAGGCCGCGCCGCTCGAGCTCGGCGTTGGGGTAGAGGAACCCGTCGGTCGTGACGAGCTGGACGCGCGGCGTCGCGGGCCAGCGCGCCAGGAGCTCGCGCAGCAGGCGGGCGGTCGTCGACTTGCCGACCGCGACGGACCCGGCGACGCCGATCACGAACGGCGTGCCGCCGACGTCCTCGCGCAGGAATGTGCTCGACGCCGCGTGCAGGCCGCGGGTCGCCTCGATGTGCAGGTCGAGCAGGCGCGAGATGGGCCGGTAGATCGCGTCGACCTCGGCGAGGTCGATCGGGTCCCCGAGGCCGGCGAGACGGTCGACGTCCGCGTCGGTGAGGGGCAGCGGCGTCGAGGCCGAGAGCCGACGCCACGCGTCGCGGTCCAGGTCGACGTACGGCGTGGCCGGGGTGAGCGACGGTGGCACGGGACGATTGTGCCGGACGACGAGGGCGCTGCTCGCCGGGGACGCCCGCGCGCCTCGTCGCAGGCCGTGACGGCAGTCACCTCCCGGCGGTCGCCGACCGCACGCCCGATAGACTCGCGGGCATGTGTGGAATCGTGGGCTACGTCGGGTCCCAGACCGCGAGCGACCGACCGCTGGACGTCGTGCTCGAAGGTCTGCGGCGGCTGGAGTACCGCGGGTACGACTCGGCCGGGGTGGCGCTCGTCAGCCCCGACGGCGAGCTCGACACCGCCAAGAAGGCCGGCAAGCTCGCGAACCTCGTCGAGGAGCTCGACGCCCACCCGCTCGCCGAGGCCACCGCGGCCATCGGGCACACCCGCTGGGCGACGCACGGCGGCCCGACCGACGTCAACGCGCACCCGCACGTCTCCGGTCGTCTCGCACTGATCCACAACGGCATCGTCGAGAACTTCGCGACCCTCAAGGCCGAGCTCCTCGCCGAGGGCGTCGAGTTCACCTCCGAGACCGACACCGAGGTCGCCGCGCACCTCGTCGCGCGCGCCTACGACCGCACGGGCGACCTGACGCAGGCCGTCACCGCGGTCGCGCGCACGCTGCACGGCACGTTCACGCTGCTCGCGGTGCACGCCGACGCGCCCGACGTCGTCGTCGGCGCCCGCCACGACTCGCCGCTCGTCGTCGGCCTCGGCGAGGGCGAGAACTTCCTCGGCTCCGACGTCGCCGCGTTCATCGCGCACACGCGCGAGGCGCTCGAGCTCGGCCAGGACCAGGTCGTGACGATCACGCCGTCGGCGGTCACCGTGACCGACTTCGACGGCAAGCCGGCCGACGCGCGCCGCTACACGGTCGACTGGGACGCCGCGGCCGCCGAGAAGGGCGGCTTCCGCTCCTTCATGGACAAGGAGATCCACGACCAGCCGCACGCGGTCGCGGACACGCTGCTCGGCCGCACCGACGCGCACGGCCGCCTGGTGCTCGACGAGATCCGGATCGACGAGTCGGTGCTGCGGTCCGTCGACAAGATCGTCGTCATCGCGTGCGGCACCGCCGCCTACGCGGGCCACGTCGCGAAGTACGCGATCGAGCACTGGTGCCGCATCCCCGTCGAGGTCGAGCTCGCGCACGAGTTCCGGTACCGGGACCCGGTCGTCAACGAGCAGACGCTCGTCGTCGCGGTGTCGCAGTCGGGCGAGACGATGGACACGCTCATGGCCGTCCGGCACGCGCGCGAGCAGGGTGCCAAGGTGCTCGCCATCGTCAACACGCACGGCTCGACGATCCCGCGTGAGTCCGACGCGGTGCTCTACACGCACGCGGGCCCGGAGATCGCGGTCGCCTCGACCAAGGCGTTCCTCGCGCAGATCACCGCCGCGTACCTGCTCGGCCTGTACCTCGCGCAGCTGCGCGGCAACAAGTTCGCCGACGAGGTCGCGTCGATCCTCGGCGAGCTGCGCGACATGCCCGACAAGATCCAGCAGGTCATCGACCGCTCGGGCCGCGTCAGGGAGATCGCGCGCTGGATGGCGGACACGCAGTCCGTGCTGTTCCTCGGCCGGCACGTCGGGTTCCCCGTCGCGATGGAGGGGGCTCTCAAGCTCAAGGAGCTCGCGTACATCCACGCCGAGGGCTTCGCCGCCGGTGAGCTCAAGCACGGCCCGATCGCGCTCATCGAGCCCGGTCAGCCGGTGTTCGTCGTGGTCCCGTCGCCGCGCGGGCGCGACTCGCTGCACTCCAAGGTCGTGTCGAACATCCAGGAGATCCGCGCGCGTGGTGCCCGCACGCTCGTGATCGCCGAGGACGGCGACGAGGCCGTGCGCCCCTACGCCGACGAGGTGTTCTACGTGCCGCAGGCGCCGACGCTCCTCGCCCCGCTGCTCGCCGTCGTGCCGCTGCAGGTGTTCGCGTGCGAGCTCGCGACCGCCAAGGGCCTCGACGTGGACCAGCCGCGCAACCTCGCGAAGTCCGTCACCGTCGAGTGACGGGTCCGGCTCGGGGCATCGGGGGGCGCGGGTGATCGTCGGCGTCGGCATCGACGTCGTCGACATCGCGCGGTTCGTCGACACCCTGCACCGCGTCCCCGCGCTGCGCGCGAAGCTGTTCACGCCCGTCGAGCGGGAGATGCCCGAGACGTCGCTCGCCGCGCGGTTCGCCGTCAAGGAGGCGCTCGCCAAGGCGCTCGGTGCCCCGCCGGGGCTGCACTGGCACGACGCGCAGGTGCCGCGCACGGCCGGGTCACAGCCGGTGCTCGACGTCACCGGGACCGTCGCGGCCCGGGCCGCCGAGCTCGGTGTCGCGCGGTTCCACCTGTCGATCTCGCACGACGCGGGCATCGCGTCCGCCGTCGTGATCGCCGAGCGCGACTGACAGGTGCCGTCGTGACGTGACGGTTGCACACGCGATCTCGGGGTCAGCCGCGCAAGGCGACGTGACCGTCCCACGAGCCGACGGGGCCGGTCAGCCACCATGCGCCCGTGCGAGGGCACCGGCGGACGGACGCCCCCGGGAGGGGCGAGGCGAAGCCCACGGGTGCGAGGTGGTGGGCCGCGTAGCCCTCCGCCGACCTTCCCGCGAGCAGGTGGTGGTCACGGCAGCGGCACGTCGCGTCGAGCTGTTCCTCGAGCAGCCGGGCGCGGGCCGCGCGACGGTCGTGGCGGCGGCGCACGACGCTGCGGGCGAGGGACCGCGTCAGCACCGCGCCGAGGGTCGCGCCCAGCACGACCGCCCCGAGGTGCAGGAAGAACGCGTCGTCCGAGCCCTGCCAGGTGGCGTCGCCGGTGCGCTGGACCACGAGCGGGACGACCACGCGGCCGCTGAGCACCAGCCCCAGCCCGGCCCCGAGCATCGCGGCGACGCCGTACCAGCCCGACCGACGGCCCTGCACCTGCCCGGGCCCGTCGAGCTCGGGGTCGTACACCTGCTCGCTCAGCCGGCGCCAGACGCGCGTCTCGGCGGTCGTGAAGCCAGGCTCACGAACCGACTGCACGACGAGGGGCAACCCCACGTGCGCGAGCACCAGCGTCAGCTTCGAGATTGCCGGTGCCGGCGCCCCGGCCGTCACCACGAACGCCACCCAGGCCGCTCCCGCCAGCGCCACGGCGGCGACTGCCGCGAGCGGCCAGAGACGGATCCACCGGGGGGTCACCGAGCGCAGCGCCGCGTGCAACGAGGTGGCGTCGGGGGTGCGCACCGTGGCAGCGCGCAGCAGGAG
>NZ_JAAXOY010000275.1 GCF_012396155.1 Cellulomonas septica
GCCGGACGGGTCCGCCTCGGCGGCGCGGTGCGCGTAGTAGTCCTCGAGCACGGCGGGCGGCAGGTGCCGGTCCCAGTGCGGCGCGGGCGCGGAGGTGTCGTCGGTCGCGAACGCGACGAGCGTGAGGCCCTCGCGGCGGACCTCGGCGACCGCGAACCCGGCCTCGCGCAGCAGGTCGCGCAGGCCGTCGCGCGTCGCGAGGACGGTGTGCAGGCCGGCGCTCAAGGCGGCGACGACCTCCGGCTCGGGGGACTCGGGCGTGACGTGCTCGGCGGCCGGCGTGGTGAGCAGGACGATCCCCGTCGGGCCCGCGTGGCGGCGCAGCACGCGCGCGAAGTCGAGAGGTGCCGGGACGTGCTCGATGACCTCGCTCGCCAGGACCAGGTCGAACGTGCCGCCCAGGTCCGACTCCGTGGTGAGGAAGTCGTGCACGATCGGCACGCCCAGCTCGGCCGCGCCGCGGACCGCCGCGTACGACGGGTCGATGCCCAGCACCTCCCAGCCGTGCGCGAACCGGGCGAGGTCGAGCGCGAAGCCGTAGTTGCAGCCGACGTCGAGGAACCGCCGCACGCGCGCGGGGTCGACCGCCGCGAGCGCCGTCGCGATCGTGCCGACACCGGCGCCGCCCTCGACGTACTCGTCGACCTGGACGTCGTCGGAGCCGGACGCCCCCGCGACGGGCAGCAGGTCGAGCGCTCCGCACGTCGCGCAGCGCACGCCGTGGATGTCCGCCCCGTCGAGCCCGGCCGTCGTGACGACCCCGGCGGCCGCGCCGCTCGTCCCGCAGATGCGGCAGTCGAGGTCCCGAGCGGGCCCTCCCCACGTGAGCCCCGCCACCGGTCCCCCTCCGTCACACCTCGCTGAACCGTGCCACCGCGCGGATCTTGTTCGTCGCGTCCAGCGCCGCGACCTTGTACGCCTCGGACAGGGTCGGGTAGTTGAGCACGGTGTCCACGAGGTAGTCCACGTCGCCGCCGCACGCCATGATCGCCTGGCCGATGTGCACGAGGTCGGTCGCCGACGTCCCGAAGATGTGCACGCCGAGCAGCTCCCGCGTCTCCGTGTGCACGAGCAGCTTGAGCATCCCGTAGGAGTCGCCGACGATCTGGCCGCGTGCGAGCTCACGGTAACGCGCGATCCCGACCTCGTAGGGGACCGCGTCCGCGGTGAGCTGGTCCTCCGTCCGCCCGCAGTACGAGATCTCCGGGATCGTGTAGATCCCGATCGGCTGGACGGCCGCGAGCTCGCGCGCGGGCTCGTCGAACGCGCGGTACGCGGCGAGCCGGCCCTGGTCCATGGACGTGGCCGCGAGCGCGGGGAACCCGATGACGTCGCCGACGGCGAAGACGTGCGGCACGGCGGTCCGGTAGTCCTCGTCGACGACGATCCGCCCGCGCTTGTCGGCCTGCAGCCCGGCGGCCTCGAGGTTGAGCCCGGCCGTCTGCCCCTGCCGCCCGGCCGAGTACATGACGGTGTCGGCCGCGATCCTCTTGCCCGACGCGAGCCGCGTGACGGTCCCGCGCGAGCCGGTGTCGACACCCGCGACCTCCTCGCCGAGCCGGAACGACACCGACAGGTCGCGCAGGTGGAACTTGAGGGACTCGACGACCTCGGGGTCGCACATCTCGAGGATCGTGGGGCGCTTGTCGACGATCGTCACGCGCGTGCCCAGCGCGGCGAACATCGACGCGTACTCGATGCCGATGATCCCGGCGCCGACGACGACCATCGACCCGGGCACCCGGTCGAGCGCGAGCACCCCGTCGGAGTCGACGACGGTCCGCTCGTCGAACTGCACGGTGTCGGGCCGGTGCGGGCGCGAGCCGGTCGCGACGACGAGGAACCGCCCCGAGAACCGGGTGCGCCGGCCGTCGTCGTCGGTGACCTCGACCGTGTGCGGGTCGACGAACGCCGCGGCGCCCGCGTGCAGGTCGACGTGGTTGCGCAGCAGCTGTGCGCGCACGACCTCGATCTCGCGCCCGATGACGTGCTGCGTGCGGGCGAACAGGTCCTCGATCGTGATGTCGCTCTTCACGCGGTAGCTCGCGCCGTAGACGTCGCGCTGCGCCATGCCGGTCAGGTAGAGCACGGCCTCCCGCAGCGTCTTCGACGGGATCGTGCCGGTGTTGACGGAGACGCCGCCCATCATGTGCCGCCGCTCGACCACCGCGACGCGGTGCCCGAGCTTCGCCGCCGCGATCGCCGCCTTCTGGCCGCCCGGCCCCGAGCCGATGACGACGAGGTCGTAGTCGTACCGCTCGGCCCCCGGCGCAGGTGCCGCAGGGGGCTCGGCCACCGGTCCCGGGATGCCGTCGCTGCTCACCCCTCCGAGTGTGGCCCGGTCGACCGTCGCGCACACCCGCTGGACGCGCGCCCGGCCGCCGGGTACACCTGCGGTGTGAGCCTCGACCGTCCGCTGCCCGTGCGGCGCGTGCAGCCGTCGGGCGTGCCCGACGACGCGAACGCGCCCTGGTACGCCCGCATCCCCGCCGTGCGGCAGGTGATGGCGGAGGGCTGGGACCTCGACCCGGTGACGATCCTGGTCGGGGAGAACGGCGCCGGGAAGTCGACGCTCGTCGAGGCGCTCGCCCTCAGCCGCGACATGGGGCCCGAGGGCGGTTCGATCGGGTCCGCGCACTCGACGCGCCCGACCGAGGCCGAGCTGCGGTTCCGGCTCGAGCGCGACATCGGGGCCGGACGGTTCGGCTTCTTCCTGCGCGCCGAGACGATGCACTCCTTCTACACGTACCTGGAGGAGAACCCGGGCATGCGCCCGGAGCCGCGGTTCCACGAGATGTCGCACGGCGAGTCGTTCCTGTCCCTCGTCGGCGACCGCATGTTCAAGCCGGGCCTGTACCTGCTCGACGAGCCCGAGGCGGCCCTGTCGTTCACCGGCTGCCTCGCGCTGGTCGCGCACCTGCACGACCTCGTCCGGTCGCCCGGGTCGCAGGTCGTCCTGTCGACCCACTCGCCGATCCTCGCGGCGCTGCCCGGCGCGACGATCTGGGAGGTCGGCGAGTGGGGGATGCGCCGGTGCGCGTGGGAGGACCTCGACCTCGTGCTGCGGTGGCAGGGGTTCCTCGACGACCCGCGACGCTACCTGCGGCACGTCCTGGACTGACGGCCGCCGCGGGGCCGCCCGGTGGGCCGGTGCGGGCGGCGGCCGTGCACGAGGCCGTCCCCACGTCCGTTAGGCTGGTGGGCAGACCCCTCGTGCGGCGTCATCTCGCTGAACCCCCCCAGGGCCGGAAGGCAGCAAGGGCAGGTGAGCTCTGGCGGGTGTGCGAGGGGTCCTTCACGTCCCGGGACGGTCGGTCCCGGGCGGTCAGCCCTCGGGCGGGCGGTTCTGCGGAGGGCGACGGCCGAGCGCGACGCCCGCGGCGACGACGCCGACCAGCACCGCGAGCACGGCGACGAACCCGACGCCCAGCACGACCAGGTGCCAGACGTTGAGGTTGCTCAGCATCCCTGCCTCCGCTCCCGCCGTCGGGCTCCCGACGGCACCTGCGCACAGTAGCGGCGTGCGGGCGTCGCGGCCCTTCGTCCGGCGGTCCATGGCGGGCGCCCCCGGGGGCCGGGATCACGCCTCGGGCGACGAGCGCTCCCGTCGCGTCCACTGCGCCAGGTAGGAGCCGGCGGCGGCGACCACGACGAGCGCGAGGACGAACCCCGCGGCGCCCAGCACCAGGACCGTGGTGTGCCAGAACGTCATCCCCTGCTGCCTCTCGCGTCGTGAGCCGTCGTCGAACCTATCGACGGCCACGCGCCGCTCGACAGGGACGGACGTCCCGCGGGCGGGGTGAACCCGTCGCGACGACGGCGTCAGGCGGGCTCGGGGTCGCGCAGCGCGAGGCGCGTGAACGTCTGCGCCGCGCCCGCCTCGCGCTTGAGCCGACGGACGAGGCGGTCGAGCGACGCGGGGTCCGCGACGAGCGCGTGCAGCAGGTAGTCGTACGAGCCCGTCACGTGCACCGCGTCGAGGACCTGCGGGAACCCCGGCGCGCGGCGCAGCGCCGACTGGAAGTCCTCGTTCGTCGTCTCGGGCGCCAGGCGGACCTCGATGAAGACCTCGAGCCCGCCGACGGGCGCTCCCGCGGGTGCACGGCCGGTGACGATCGTGAAGCCGCGGATCGTGCCGTCGTCGACCAGGCGGCGCACGCGTGCCGCGGCGGCGTTCGCGGAGAGGCCCACGCGCGCGCCGAGCTCGCGGAACGGCAACCGCGCATCCGCGGTCAGCTCTCGAAGGATCGCGTCGTCGATGACGTCCACGGCGCACATTCTCGCAGTCCGACGACGACTTGCGCAGCGGACCGTCGACGCGCGCCGCCCGACGGGACGATCCTGGTCCGCGTGGACGTGACCTCCGCCCTGCTGCTCGGCGCGCTCGCCGGGCTCGCCGTCGCCGTGCCCGTCGGGCCGATCGGGGTGCTGCTGCTGCGCGAGGGCGTCGTGCACGGGACGCGCGTCGCGATCGGCGCCGGGCTCGGCGTCGCGACCGTCGACCTGCTGTACGCGACC
>NZ_JAAXOY010000276.1 GCF_012396155.1 Cellulomonas septica
CGGGGTCGTCCGCGTTGGGTCCGACGACGGCGACGCGTCGCGGCCGGTCGGCGGGCAGCGCGCGACCCGACCCGGCATCGGCGGTCAGCCCGCCCGCGAGCGGGAGCGTCCCGTCGTTCGACAGCAGCACGAGCGAGCGTCGCGCGACCTCGACGTTGAGCGCGGTGTGCGCGGCGGAGCCGACGACCTCGGCCTGGCGGGCGGCGTCGGGACGGCGCGGGTTCTCGAACAGCCCGAGCTCGAACTTGAGCGTGAGGATGCGCGCGACGGCGGCGTCGATCGCGGCCTCGTCGAGCATCCCGGCCGCGACGGCCTCCTGGGCGCCGGCGAAGAACTGCGGCGTCGTCATCACCATGTCGTTGCCCGCGTTCACGGCGGCCGCGGCGGCGTGCGCGTGGTCGGGCTGGATGTGCTGCTCCCAGACCATGCGGCCGACGTTGTCCCAGTCGGTGATGAGCGTGCCGGTGTAGCCCCACTCGCCGCGCAGCACCTCGGACAGCAGCCAGTCGTTGATCGTGACGGGCACGCCGTCGGTCGACTGGTAGCCGAGCATGAACGTGCGGCAGCCCTCGCGGGCGACGCGCTCGAACGGCGGCAGGAACCAGGACCGGAGCTTGCGGTGGCTGATGTCGGCCTCGGACGCGTCGCGCCCGCCCTGCGTCTCCGAGTAGCCGGCGAAGTGCTTGGCGGTCGCGAGGATCGCGGTCGGGTCGTGCAGGCCGTCGCCCTGGTAGCCCGCGACCATGGCGGACGCGAGCTCGCCGATGAGGAAGGGGTCCTCGCCGAACGTCTCGTCGACGCGGCCCCAGCGCAGGTCGCGCGTGATGCACAGGACCGGCGAGAAGGTCCAGTGGATGCCGGTCGCGGCGACCTCGACGGCGGTGGCGCGCGCGACGCGCTGGGCGAGGGAGCGATCCCACGAGGCCGCCATGCCGAGCTGGGTCGGGTAGATCGTGGCGCCCTCGAAGAACGAGTGGCCGTGGATGCAGTCCTCGCCGACCAGCAGCGGGATCTGCAGACGCGTCTGCGCGGTGAGCTCGACGGCCTCGTGCAGGTGCTCGGGGGACGCGTGCAGGATCGAGCCCACGTGCATGTCCTCGACGAGGCTGCGGACGTCGTCGCGCGCGTCGAGCTGCATCATCTGGCCGACCTTCTCGGGGAGGGTCATCCGCCCGACGAGGTCGGCGACGCGCTCGGCGACGGGGAGCGCGGGGTCCTGGTACGGGTGCGGCACGGACGGGTCCTCTCACGGCGGCGGTGCGGGGCGGGACGAGCGGGTGCGAGCGCGCGTGCGAGCTCGGTGCGAACCGGCGGGCGAATCGATTCGAGCGTCGCAGGAGTCTAGCGAACAATTACCAACTGGTCAGTAAGTAAATCGGCCGCACACGACGCCCGCTGAGCGTTCGCCGACTGGCGGTCGCCGCCGCGCAGGACCAGTGTGGCCCGCGGAGGTGGTCCCCGATGCCCGACGTCCGTCCCGTCATCCGCCAGGTCGTCCTCGACACCACCGACCCGCGCGGGCTCGCCGAGTTCTACCGCGAGCTCTTCGGGCTCCGCTACCGCGACGGCGACGAGCCGCCCGCCCCGGGCGAGCCCGACCCGAACGGCGACGACTGGCTCGTCCTGCGCAGCGACGACGGCGTGCCGCTCGCGTTCCAGAAGGTCGAGCACCTGCCGCCCTCCACGTGGCCCGACCACACGGTCCCGCAGCAGCTCCACCTCGACACCAGCGTGCCCGACGTCGCCGCGCTCGACGCGGCCCACGAGCGCGCGCTCGCCCTCGGCGCCCGCGTCCTGTTCGACCGCACCGACGACCCCGTCGAGCCGCTGCGCGTCTACGCCGACCCCTCCGGCCACCCGTTCTGCGTCTTCGTCGGCTGACGTCGGGGCCCACCTGCGACGATCGGCCCGTGCAGCACCTCGACACGGCCGAGCGCCGCGCCCGGATCGCCCGACGCCACGCCGTCGCGGGCCCGTACCGCCGCCCGACCGTCGAGGACGCCGCCGCGAGCGTCGTCTGCCTGCACGCGACGGATCCTGCGGGCCTCTACCTGTCGGCGTGGGCGCGCACCGACGGGTTCGCCGTCGAGGACCTCGACCGCGCCTTCTACGTCGACCGCACGCTCGTCAAGCACCTCGCGATGCGCCGCACCTTGTTCGCCGTCCCGCGCGACCTGCTGCCGGTCGTCCAGGCCGCGAGCAGCGCGAAGGTCGCCGCGACCGAGCGTCGACGGCTGATCAAGGACGTCGTGGTGGCCGGGCTCGCGACCGACGGTGAGCGGTGGTTCGACGAGGCCGTCGCCGCGACGGTCGCCGAGCTCGCCTGCGGGGAGCCGCTCACGTCCACGCAGCTCCGGCAGCGGCTCGCGGTGATCGACGCGCGCGTCGCCTACGGCGGCGACAAGCCGTGGGCGGGGACGTTCTCGATCGCGTCGCGCGTGCTCACGTGCCTGCAGGCGGCAGGGACGGTCGTGCGCGCCGGCAACCTCGGCCGCTGGACGGCGTCCCGACCGACGTGGGTGCTCGCACGCGACTGGCTCGGCGGCGAGATCGAGCTGCTCGACGAGCACGAGGCCCGCGCGACGCTGGTGCGCGCGTGGCTCGCCCGGTTCGGACCCGCCACCGAGGCGGACGTGAAGTGGTGGCTCGGGTCGACGCTGCGCGACGTGCGGCGCGCGCTCGCGGACGTCCGGGCCGTCGAGGTGGCGCTCGACGGCGGCGCGACCGGGTGGGTGCTGCCCGACGACGTCGACCCGGCCGGGCCGGTCGAGCCGTGGGTCGCGCTGCTGCCGTGGCTCGACCCGACGACGATGGGCTGGACCGACCGGGACTGGTACGTGGGGCCGCACCGGGCACAGGTCTACGACTCCGTCGGCAACGGCGGCGCGGCGATCTGGGTGGACGGGAGGATCGTCGGCGCGTGGACCGTCACGAAGGACGGTGACGTCGAGCTGTACCCGCTGGAGGACGTCGGGCGGGAGGCGACCGCCGCGATCGAGGTGGAGGCGCACCGGCTGAGCGGGTGGCTCGCGGGGACGTCGGTCGTGCCGCGGTTCCCCGCACCGCTCGTCGGGGGTCGCGGCGCCGCACGTCTCGTCGGCGGTACCTGACGTCGGGCGGGCACCGACCCGCGTCGAGCAGGTCCGGCGCGGCGGCGCGGCGGCTCAGCCCAGGACGACGGGCTCCGACGCGAAGGCGAGGAGCCGGTGCCCGAACGGGATGA
This sequence comes from Cellulomonas septica, assembly GCF_012396155.1. GTDB lineage: Bacteria > Actinomycetota > Actinomycetes > Actinomycetales > Cellulomonadaceae > Cellulomonas > Cellulomonas septica. Next base: position 3,224 of record NZ_JAAXOY010000276.1, read on the forward strand.
CGCCCTGCACGCCGGTCGGCATGCTCAGGTCACGCACGTGCGCCCCGGTGCGGCGGTCGAGCACCACGAGCACCGACCCGTCGACGCCTCGCGGGTCGACCTGCTCGACCAGCACGTGCGGCCCGTCGGTGAGCAGCTGCGAGGGCGTGCTGCCGGGCGCCAGGTCGTACGACCACAGCACCTCGCCCGTCCGCCCGGAGAGCGCCGCGACGCCCGTGCGCGTCGCCACGTGCACGCGCCCGTCGACGACGAGGGCCGACCAGATCGGGCCGACGTCGAGCTGGACCTGCCAGCGCTGCTCGCCGGTGTCCGCGTCCCACCCGTAGACCTGGCCGCCCGTCGACGACACCTCGAGGCCCGGGAGGCTGCCGTCGTCGAGCTGCCGTGCCGCGAAGTCGCCGACCACCTCGAGGTCGGGCCGTCCAGCCCTCACCACGAGCGTGCGGCCGTCGCGCGACGCCTGCAGGAACGGGCCGGCCCACGTCTGGGCGCTGCGCAGGTCCTCGCGCAGCCGGCCCGCCGGGTCGAGGACGAGCACCTGCAACGGCGTCTGCACGACCGCGTGCCCGGCCGACTCGGTGACATACGACCAGCGGTCGTCGCGTGCGCCCGGGAGCACCGTCGGGTGGCGGTAGCGCCACGCCTCGTCGCCCGACACGGGGTCGACCGCGGTGACCTCGACGTACCCCTGGGCGTCGACGCGCAGGAGCGCGGTCACGTCCCGCAGGACCGCCGCGTGCAGCGCGGGCTCCGCGAGGTCGTGCGCGGCGACGACGGTCCCGTCGCGCAGGTCCACGACCGTGAGCCGGGACCAGGTGCCGGGCCGGGACGCCGCGTCGGGGTCGATCGAGCCGGTGGAGCTCTGCGCGTCGGTCGCGAAGCACACCATCGTCGCCGGCTCGGGCGCGCCCTCGCCCTCCGGCGGGACGCACCGTGCGTCGCTCGGGGCCGCGCCGGGGACCGCGGGCGCGACCGTCGCCGACCAGCGCTCCTCGCCGGTGTCGACGTCCCGCGCGACGAGCGACGTCGTGCCGTCGCTCGCGATCGTCGTGCCGAACGCGGCACCGCCGGACGTCGCGGTCGGCCACCACGCGTCGTCGGGCGTCCACAGCGGTTCGAGGCTGTCGCCGACGTCCGCCAGCGCGCCGGGCAGGGCCGCGACCCGGGCGTCGACGCCACGCACTCGCCCGAGTTCGCGATGCTCGAGACGTACGAGGCCTACGGCACCTACGACACGATCGCGGACCTCACGCAGGACCTGGTGCAGACGGCGGCGCGCGACGCGTTCGGC
>NZ_JAAXOY010000277.1 GCF_012396155.1 Cellulomonas septica
TGGCGCCCGCGCCGCGCACTCAGGGGCAGTCGCGCAGGACGGCCTCGATGACGCGGCCGCGATCCCCGGTGCGGCCGACCGCCTCGGCCCGGGCGTCGAGCCGTCGTCGGAGGTCCGGGGTGAGCGACGCGCACCGGCCCGGCAGGCACCGCCGCAGCGCCTGGAGCGACCAGTACTCGTTGAACGGCTTGCGGTCGGACAACGCCTGCTCGGCGAGCCGCGCGACCGCGCTCCCGTCCGGGCGCGCGTAGAGCCCGCACGCCGCGACGAGCCGCAGGCCGAGGTCGGGCGAGCCCAGCAGGGGAGTCACGTCGACGTCCGACGCGCTCGCCGCGCGCACCATCTCGCGCGCGATCCCCTCCATCGCGCGGGTGCGCTCCGGGCTCCGGGGCGTCGTCCACCGCACGGTCTTGTAGCGCTCCGCCAGGTCGCGGAGGTCGTCCGGGAGCCCCGGTGGCGCGGCCCGCCCGGTGCCCGTGCCGGCGGGCGGGGCGTCGTCCGACGGCAGCCCGAGCGGGATGTCGAAGGAGACGTCGCCCGACGGGCGGCCCGGACCCGGTCCGACCGGTGACGGGCGGCCCTCGGCCGAGGGTCCACCGCGCTGCTCGAGCACGGCGAGCCGGGCGCGCACCTCCTCGAGCCCGTCGCGCGCGGCCGCGAGCCCCTCCATGACCTCGGTGCTGTTGTAGGTGGCGTCGTCCGCCTGGTGCTTCGCCTGCTCGGCGGTGCCCTTGGTCTGGCGGACCGCGCGGCGCAGGTTCGAGACGACCTCGTTGTCGCCGATCCGGAGGCGCGGGAACCGCCCGTCGACCGCGGTCATCGTGAGGAAGACGGCGACGAGGAGCAGCGCGGCCGCCCCGACGCCGTTGTCCGTCCGGAAGACCGCGACCGCGCCGACGACGCCCGCGACCGCGGCGAGTCCGCCGGCGCACCATCGCGCGACGACGGGGATGTCGCCCGGCAGGTCGTCCTCGTCGGTCGGTGGAGGCGGCGGCTCGTCGTCCTCGCGGGCCGCCCGCTCGGGGACCACCGGCGACGCCGCCGTGCCTGTCTCGCGCGGGTCCGAGGGTCGGCGGACGGCTCCGGGCATCTGGCGCACCTCCCGCACCTCGCTGGTCCACCTGCGTCGACCAGCCTTCGCACCGATGCTCCCGCTCGCTCCCGCGACGCGCACGCCGCGGCGGACCTGGCCGTCGCGGTCGATGCCGAGAGGGCAGCAGGGAGTGTCGCGTGGGAGCGGCAAGGCCCCGAGGCGGCGACACGGATGTCGCGGTCTCGGGGCCTTGTGCCGCTCTCGGCGTGCGGGGGCGGGCCGGGGCGCCGGCCCGTCGCGTCAGAGGCGGGTGAGCGTGACGGGCAGGGCGAGCCAGGACTCGGGGGCCAGGGTGAGGACCGTGCGGCCGGACTCGGCGGACGTCACCGGGGCGTCGACCTCGGACACGTGCTCGGCGATGACCCGGGCGGCGTGGTCGGGGCCCTCGACGGCGGCCTCGTGGTCGGCGGTGACCTGCACGCCGCGGTCGAGCGTCAGCGTCACGCCGGGGTGCGCGAGCTCGACCTCGACGGGCTCGGCGGACCGGTTGACCAGGAACACGGCGCCCTCGGTGCCGTCGAGCGTCGCGGCGGCGGTGACGACGGGCACGTCGCCGTGCTGGGCGGTCGTGACGGTCGGCGTGGTGACGCGCAGGTCGAGCGCGGTGCCGCGGGCCAGGCGGGCGGTCGTCGCGAAGGGCGCGAACGTCGGCTGGCGCCACGCGGGGCCGTCGGGCTCGGTCATGATCGGCGCGATGACGTTGACGAGCTGGGCGAGGCACGCGACGGGCACGCGGTCGGCGTGGTTGAGCAGCGTGACGAGCAGGTCGCCGACGACGACGGCGTCGAGCGCGGAGTAGACGTCCTCGATGATGCGCGGCGCGTCCCGCTGCAGCGGGAGGTTCTTCTCGCCGACGAAGCGCGACTGCAGGTACCAGACGTTCCACTCGTCGAACGAGATGGTGATCTGCTTGTCGGAGCGGCGGCGGGCGCCCACGGCGTCGGCGGACGCGACGACGCGGCGGATGAAGCGGTCCATCGCGGTGCCGGAGCCGAGGAACGACGCGCGGTCGCCGTCGAGCTCCTCGTAGTACGCGTGCATCGAGATGTGGTCGACGACGTCCCAGGTGTGCTCGAGGACGGTCCGCTCCCACTCGCCGAACGTGTCCATCTGCATCGACGACGAGCCGCACGCGACGAGCTCGATGGTCGGGTCGACGAGCTTCATGGCCTTGCCGGCCTCGGCGGCGAGCTTGCCGTACTCGTCGGCGGTCTTGTGGCCGATCTGCCACGGGCCGTCCATCTCGTTGCCGAGGCACCACAGACGCACGCCGTACGGCTTCTCGCGGCCGTTGGCGATGCGCAGGTCGGCCCAGCGCGAGCCCGCCTCGCCGTTGCAGTACTCGACGAGCGCGGCGGCGGCGGCGACGCCGCGGGTGCCGAGGTTGACGGCCATCATCGGCTCGATGCCCTCGCGCTCGGCCCACTGGAGGAACTCGTCGGTGCCGATGGTGTTGGGCTCGATCGTGCGCCAGGCGAGGTCGATGAAGGGCTTGCGCTCCTCGACCGGGCCGACGCCGTCCTCCCAGTCGTAGTTGGAGACGAAGTTGCCGCCGGGGTAGCGGGCCATGGTGACGCCGAGCTCGCGCGTGAGGTCGGCGACGTCGCGGCGGAAGCCGTGCTCGTCGGCGGTCGCGTGACCGGGCTCGTAGATGCCGGTGTAGACGGCGCGGCCGAGGTGCTCGACGAACGAGCCGAAGACGCGGCGGTCGATCGGCCCGACGCGGAAGTCGGGGTGGAGCAGGACGGTGGCGCGCTGGGACATCGGGCTCTCCTGGTGTGGTGCCCGACGGCGGCGTCAGGCGGTTCGTGCAACGTTGTAGAAGCGAGCCTAACCCGCGCCTGCCCCGGCGCGGAAGTCCCGCCGACGACCGGCACGGATCGATTCGACGATCCTCGCCGACGATCGGCCCGGATCGATTCGACGATGGTCCCAGACCCTGGCGCCCGCCCGCGCGCCGACTTAGGCTAGGACTCACGGAACGCGCTTTCCCAACACCGGTGCGACGTCGCACCGAGAGCAGAGGATCTTCGTGGTCGACCAGAACCCCACCGCCCCCCGTCCCGCCTCCAGCGCCAGCACCGTCGCGTCGCAGGGCGTCGTCCCGGACTTCGCGCCCGCACCGCCCGGACAGCAGCGCCGGTTCGCGGTGGCCGGCACGGGTCACCGGGCGGGCATGTACGTCGCGGCGATCACCGGCGAGCACGCCGACGTCGCGACCCTCGTCGCGTGGCTCGACCCGAACCCCGGCCGCATCGACTACTACGACGCCGAGGTCGGCCGCGCGACCGGCCACGACGGGCCCGCGGGTCTGCCGCGGTACACGCCCGAGGGCCTCGAGAAGATGATCGAGGAGCAGCGCGTCGACACGGTCGTCGTCACGGCCCCCGACCACACCCACGCCGACCTGGTCGCGCGCGCGCTCGCCGCCGGCGCCGACGTCGTCGTCGAGAAGCCCCTGACCACCGACCGTGCGGGCTGCCGCCGCATCACCGGTGCCGTCGCCGACACGGGCCGCGACGTCGTCATGACGTTCAACTACCGCTACGCCCCGCGGAACTCCTCCTTGCGGCAGGTGATCCAGTCCGGCCAGATCGGCGAGGTCACGAGCGTGCACTTCGAGTGGGCGCTCGACACCGTGCACGGCGCCGACTACTTCCGCCGCTGGCACCGCGACAAGAAGAACTCGGGCGGCCTGCTGGTGCACAAGTCGAGCCACCACTTCGACCTCGTCAACTGGTGGCTCGACGACGTCCCGTCGCGCGTCTACGCGTCGGGCGGCCTCAAGTTCTACGGCGAGCGCAACGCCGCCGCGCGCGGCCTCGCGCCGCGTCCGTCGCGCGGCACCGGCACGACCGGCGACCCGTTCGCGCTCGACCTCAACGACGACCCGCGGCTCAAGGCGCTCTACCTCGACGCCGAGCACCACGACGGCTACCTGCGCGACCAGGACGTCTTCGGCCCCGGCATCACGATCGAGGACAACATGGCCCTCGTCGTCGACTACCGCTCGGGCGCGACGCTCACGTACTCGCTCAACGCGCACAGCCCGTGGGAGGGGTACCGGGTCACCGTCAACGGGACCGAGGGGCGTGCGGAGCTCGAGGTCGTCGAGCGCGGCGCGGTGCTCGTCGGCGACGACGGCAAGGTCGTGCTCGACCCGTCCGCCACGCCCGAGGGGATCGCCGCCGGCGGGCTGCGGCCCGAGGGCGAGCGGCTGCTCGTGCAGCGGCACTGGGAGGCGCCCGCCGAGTACGAGATCCCCGCGGGCATCGGCGGGCACGGCGGCGGCGACGCGATCCTGCTCAAGGACGTCTTCCGGCGGCACCTGCGCG
>NZ_JAAXOY010000278.1 GCF_012396155.1 Cellulomonas septica
CAGGTAGTCGGCGGCCTCGGTGAGCCGTCGCCGCTGCGTCGCGGTGAGCCCGGCGTCGCCCGCGTCGCGCGCCGCCAGGATCCCCTCGAGCGAGCCGTACCGGTGCACGAGGGCCGCCGCCGTCTTCTCCCCGATCCCCGGGACGCCCGGCAGGCCGTCGCTCGGGTCGCCGCGCAGCACCGCCATGTCGGCGTACGCCTGGCCGGACGCGACGGAGTACCGCTCGGCCAGCCGGGCCGCGTCGACGACCTCGAGGTCCTTGATCCCGCGCACGGTGTAGAGCACGCGCACGTGCGCGTCGTCGTCGACGAGCTGGAACAGGTCGCGGTCGCCCGTGACGACGTCGACGGCGGCGCGCTCGGCGGCGGGCCGCGCCTTCTCGCGCGCCACGAGCGTGCCGATGACGTCGTCGGCCTCGAAGCCCGGCGCCCCGACGCGCGCGATGCCGAACGCCTCGAGCACCTCGACGATGACCGGGACCTGCGGTGTGAGCAGGTCGGGCACCTCCTCGACGTCCGCGCCGCCGGGCACGGGCTGCGCCACCCGGTGCGCCTTGTACGACGGGATCGCCTCGACGCGGAACGCCGGCCGCCAGTCGTCGTCCCAGCACGCGACGAGCCGCGTCGGCCGTCGGTCCTGGACCAGGCGGGCGATCATGTCGAGCAGCCCGCGCACCGCGTTCACGGGCGTGCCGTCGGGTGCCTTGACCGAGTCGGGCACGCCGAAGAACGCGCGGAAGTACAGCGAGGCGGAGTCGAGCAGCAGCAGCCGTCCGTTCGTCATGCTCGGACCGTACCGGCGTCCGCCGACGCCGCGAGGCGGCAGCGCCCTCCCGCGCCCGTGTGCTCAGGCAGCAGCGGCGGCGGGGGCGCGCGGCGGGAGGCCGAGCTGCTTGCGGAAGAGGCGACGCTGGACGACCCACCCGGCGGCGGCGAGCGCGACCCACGCGACGGCCATGACCACCTGCTCGGCGCCCTCGTCGGGGTGGCGCAGCAGCCCGAAGACCGACGGCCACAGCAGCGCGAGACCGCTCAGCGTGAGGCTCGCCCCCGCGAGCACCGTGAGCCACAGGAGCGCGCGACGGTGGTACTTCTCGGCGAGCGTCGCGGACGCGATCGCGACGGACAGGACCAGGACGCCGCCGAGCACGACGCTGGTCCCGGAGGACCCGAGCGCGGACCACAGCTTGGCGCCGATGACGGCCCCCGCGGCCAGCCCGACGACGAACGTCGCGAACCGGAAGACGAGCGACACCACGAGCCACAGCACGACCGCGACCCCGGCCGCGACGAGCAGGGCCGTGCCCGTCGACGCCCCGGTCGCGTCGGCCACGAAGTACCCGAGCCCGAACCCGGACGCGAGCAGCGCCAGGTTCACGGACCGGATCCCGAAGAAGCAGAGCAGCACCCCGACCGCCAGGACGACCAGTCCTGTGCCCATCGCGCACCCCCTCGCGTCGAGCCCAGGCTAGCGAGCGACGCCTGCGGCGCACCCTCCTGCGCGGGTGAGACGAGGGGGCCGACGGGTCAGGCGCTCGAGCGCACGACGAGCGACGTCGGCAGGGTGATCGCGGCGGGCGCCTCGCCCTCGACGACCTCGAGGAGCAGCCGCACCATCTCCGTCGCGATGCGCTCGAACGGCTGGCGCATGGTCGTGAGCGGCGGGTCGAGGGTCGTGGCGAGGCCGGAGTCGTCGAACCCGCCGACGGCCACGTCGCCGGGGACGGACCGGCCGGACTCGCGCAGCACCTGGATCGCGCCGGCGGCCATGAGGTCGGACGCCACGAACACGGCGTCGAGGTCCGGGCGCCGCGACAGCAGCTCGCGCATCGCGGCGGCGCCGCTCTCGCGCGAGTAGTCGCCGTGCGCGACGAGGGTCTCGTCGAACGCGTCGCCGAGCTCGGCCCGGTACCCCTCGAGCCGCATCTTCCCGCCGGGGGTGTCGAGCGGGCCGGTGATGGTCGCGACGCGCGACCGGCCCTGGTCGAGCAGGTGCCGCGTCATGCGCCGCCCGCCGCCGAGGTCGTCGGCCGCGACGTAGCCGAGCTGCCCCTCGAACCCGAGCGGGATGCCGCACGCGATGGTGGGGATGCCCTGGCGGACGAGCTCCGCGAGGACCGGGCTGCCCGCGTGCGACGAGATGAGCAGGACGCCGTCGACGTGCCCGGCGCCCACGTACGACAGGACCTGGCTCTGCTCCTCGGGCGTGCCGGCCACCATGAGCAGCAGCGGCATCGACCGGCCGGCGAGCGCCTGCGCGGCGCCGCGCAGCAGGATCGAGAACGTCGGGTCCTCGAACAGCAGGTGCTGCGGCTCGGTGAGCAGGAACGCGACGGAGTTGGACCGCCCGGTGACGAGCGAGCGCGCGTGCTGGTTCATCGAGTAGCCGGTCGTGCGGATGGCCTCCTCGACGGCGGCGAGCGCCTCGGGCGACACCCAGTGCCCGCCGTTGATGACGCGGGACACGGTCCCGCGGGACACGCCGGCGGCGGCCGCGACGTCGCGGATCGTGGGGCGTCGGCGCGGCACGGGCGCGGCGGCGTCGGTCGTCGTGTCCATCGGACGGAACTCTATGCGTCGGGCCACGTCGTCAGGCCTTGACCGAGCCGGCGGCGAGGTCGACCTTCCAGTACCGCTGCAGCGTGAGGAACAGCAGGGCGAGCGGGACGATCGACAGCAGCGCGCCGGTGATGACGGACGTGTACATCGCGGGCTGCGACGCCCCCTGGTTGAGCAGGCCGTTGAGGCCGACCGTGATGGGGTACAGCCGGTCGTTGCCGAGCATGATGTACGGCAGCATGAAGTTGTTCCAGATGCCGACGAACTGGAACAGGAACACGGTCACGAGGCCCGGGCCCATGAGCGGCACGGCGATGCGGGAGAACGTCCGCCACTCGCTCGCGCCGTCGGTGCGCGCGGCCTCGAGCAGCTCGTCGGGCACCGAGGCGCCCGCGTAGATGCGGCACAGGTAGATGCCGTACGGGCTGATGAGGCTCGGCAGCAGCACCGACCAGTAGGTGTTGGTGAGGTTCACCTCGGCGAGCAGCAGGTACTGCGGCACCGCGAGCACGACGCCCGGGACGAGGACGCCCGCGAGGATGAGGTTGAAGACCAGCTTCTTGCCGGCGAACCGGTACTTCGCGAGCGCGTAGCCGGCCATCGACGAGACGAGCACGGACACGGCGGCGCCGACGCCCGCGTAGAGCGCGGTGTTCGCCATCCAGCGCCAGTACAGGCCCCCGCGGTACGCCGAGAGCTCGCCGATGTTGTCGAGCAGGTGGGTCGACGGCAGGAACGTGAACGTCGAGAAGAGCTCGGCCGCGGACTTCGACGACGCGACGAGCACCCACGCGACCGGCATGAGGCAGTAGAGCGCGCCGACCAGCAGCACGACGGTGCCGAAGACGGACGGGCGGACCGTGCGCTCGGGCCGCAGGGTGGGCGCCGACGCCGCGGCCGTCGCGCGGTGCGGGGTGGTCGTCGTCGTCACTTCGACTCCTGGGAGAAGGCGCGGCCGTCCTGGACCAGGCGCAGGAACAGGTAGGAGAACGCGAACGTCGCGAGCGCGATCACGACCGACGTGGCCGACGCCGCGTAGATGTCGCCGCGCGTGAACGCGTCGCGGTAGACCTTCATCAGCGGGCTCCACGTCGTGGAGATGGTGTTGCTCAGCGGCCGCAGCGTCATGGGCTCGGCGAACACCTGCAGCGTCGCGATCATCGAGAACAGGAACGTCAGGACGAGCGACGGCATGACGATCGGGATCTTGATCCGCAGCGCGACCATGAGCTCGGACGCACCGTCGAGGCGGGCGGCCTCGTAGAGCTCGCTCGGGATCGCCTTGAGCGCGGTGTAGATGATGATCATGTTGAAGCCGACGCCGCCCCACAGGCCGATGTTCGCGATGGCGAACACGACGAGCCCGGACGACATGACCTCGGGGACGTCCCAGCCGAGCTGGTCGAACACGTAGTAGAACGGGCTGACGCGCGGCAGGTAGAGGAAGCCCCACAGCAGCGACGCGATGACGGCGGGCACCGCGTAGGGCAGGAAGATCGAGATGCGCGAGAAGCCCGTGGCGCGTGTGCGGCGCGAGTCGAGCAGCAGCGCGAACAGCAGCGCGAGGCCGAGCATCGTCGGCACGAGCAGCAGGCCGTAGACGGCGACCCGCCCCACCGACGCGAGGAACTCGGGGTCCTGGAGCGCGCGCGTGTAGTTGGCGAACCCCGCCCACACCTCCTGGCGCGCGCCCGAGCCGAGGCCGAGGCCCTTGACGATCTCGGTGCGGAAGCTGAGGTAGACGGCGTAGCCGATCGGCAGCGCGAGGAACAGCGTGAAGAGCGTGAGCGCCGGCGCGTACCAGTAGAACTTCCCGTCGGCGCCGATCGTGACCTGGCCCGCGAACGCCGCATCCCCGGTGGCCCACGCGAAGACCTCGTCGGGGTCCAGGTTGTCGGCGTAGAGGTCCCAGTCGCCCG
>NZ_JAAXOY010000279.1 GCF_012396155.1 Cellulomonas septica
TCCTCGACCTGCCCGTCGCCCCCGCCCGGCCCGTGACGCGCGACGTCGTCCTGGTGGACCGCGGCACCGTCCCGGCGCGCCGGCCGCTCGCCGCACCGACCGTCGCACCGCCGCTCGACCCCCACGACGAGGTCTGGACCGCGCTCGTCACCGGCTTCCGCGACTACTGCACGCGGGTCGGCCTGCCGCGCGTGGTCCTCGGGCTGTCCGGTGGGGTCGACTCCGCGCTCGCTGCGACGATCGCCGTCGACGCGCTGGGCCCGGACGCCGTGCGTGGCGTCGGGATGCCCGGCCCGTACTCGTCGGCCGGCTCGGTCGACGACGCCGCCGTGCTCGCGACGAACCTGGGCATCCGGTTCGACGTCGTCCCGATCGCCGACGCGTACACCGAGCGTGTGACGGCGCTCGCGGACGTCGTCGGCGGACCCGGGGCCGGCGTCGACCCGGTGGCATGGGAGAACCTCCAGGCCCGGCTGCGCGGCACGACCCTCATGACCATCGCCAACGCGACCGGCGCGCTGGTCTGCTCGACGGGCAACCGGTCGGAGAGCGCGGTCGGCTACACGACGCTCTACGGCGATACGTGCGGCACGGCGCCGAACCCGCTCGGCGACCTGCTCAAGACCGACGTCGTCGCGGCCGACGGCCGGCTCGTGCCCGGCGTCTACGGCCTGTGCGCGTGGCGCAACGCGCGTGCGGTCGCGGCCGGCGAGGTGCCGCCGATCCCGGCGTCGACGCTCACCAAGCCCCCGTCGGCGGAGCTCGCTCCCGACCAGCAGGACTCCGACTCGCTGCCCCCGTACGACGTGCTCGACCCGCTGCTGCTCGCGTTCCTCGAGGACCGCACGAGCCCCGACGACCTCGTCGACGACCTCGTCGCCCGCGGGCACGACCGCGCCGCCGCGACCGCCACGGTCCGGCACGTCCTCGGGCTCGTCGACCGCAGCGAGTTCAAGCGCCGCCAGGTGCCGTTGCGGATCAAGGTCAGCCGCGTCGCGTTCGGGCGCGACCGCCGGATGCCGCTCGCGACGCACTGGCGGCACGTCCCGACGCCCGTCGCGGAGCCGTCACGCAGCGCGGTCTGACCCGCGCTCACCCCGCCCGGTCGCTCGTCGTCGCGGGTCGTCAGAGCAGCTCGCGCAGCACCGTCGCCTGGTTGTGGTCCGGGTCCTTCGCGCCGTACAGGAGGGTGACGACCTCGTGCGTCGCGACGACCTCCCGCAGCCGGTCGAGCGCCGGGTTGGTCGCGAGCTCCGCCCGGTAGCGGCGGGCGAACTCGTCGAAGAGCGGCTCCTCGTGATGGAACCACCGCCGCAGCTCCGTCGACGGCGCGACGTCCTTGAGCCACACGTCGACCGCGGCGCGCTCCTTCGTCAGGCCGCGCGGCCACAGCCGGTCGACGAGCACGCGCAGCCCGTCGTCGTCGGACGGCTCGTCGTAGACCCGGCGCACGCGCACGCTCACCCGCCCATCGTGCCGTGTGGGCGCCGGGTGCGAGGATCGGCGCAGCCGGGTCTGCCACGAGGCCTGCCGCACGGTGCGCGACCCGCGACGCTCGACGACGAGGAGACGCCATGACGACGTTCGGCCCCACCGACGACCTCCGCGCGGCCGAGTTCCGCGGCGCCGACCTGCGCGGGGCGCGGTTCGTCGAGGCCGACCTGTCCGGCGCGGTGCTGCGCGGCGTCCAGGTCGAGGGCGTCGAGATCGACGCGCCGTGGCTGCCCGACGGCGACGGGCTCCTCGTCAACGGCGTCGACGTGGTCCCGTTCGTCGAGGCCGAGCTCGACCGCCGGTTCCCCGGCCGCTCGACCCGCCGCGCTGCCGACCCGGACGGGCTGCGCGACGCGTGGGTCGTGCTGCAGCGCACGTGGGACGCGACGCTCGCGCGTGTCGCCGCCATGCCGGACGGGACGCCCGACGTGTCCGTCGCGGGGGAGTGGTCGTTCGCCCAGACGCTGCGCCACCTCGTCCTCGCGACCGACGCCTGGCTCGGGCGGTCGGTCCTCGGCCTCGCGCAGCCGTTCCACCCGCTCGGCCAGCCCGGTCCGCAGGCGGAGGACGACGGGCTCGACCTGTCGCTGTTCAGCACGACCACGCCGACGTACGACGAGGTGCTCGCGGCCCGCGCCGACCGCGTCCGCCTCGTGCGCGACTTCCTCGTGACCGTCACCGCCGACGACCTCGCCGCGCAGCACCCGCACCCGTGGGCGCCCGAGTACCCCGAGACGACCCTGTCGTGCCTCCACGTGATCCTCGAGGAGGAGTGGGAGCACCACCGGTTTGCGGTCCGCGACCTCGACGCGATCGGGTCGTCGCACGCCTGAACCCGCACGCGTCGGGGCGTCAGGGCGCGGAAATGCGCTGGCCAGGAGCGCCCCGCGGCGCGCACAGTACCGGGGCGCTGCGCGTGACCCCGCGCGCGGCGACCACACGTGACGGCCACGACGAGCCGCGGAAGGAGGAGCCCGTGCACGACCGCACGCACCGCTGGTCGGGACGCGACGTCTGCGCGTCCGACGCGCTCGTCCTGCACCGCACCCTCGACCGCACGACCGACCGCCCGGAGCAGCGCGGTCGCCTCCTGCGCCCCTCGTCGACCTGACGTCCACCCCCACGTCGACGACGGGCCGTTCCCCTCCGCGGGAGCGGCCCGTCGTCGTTCGTCGACCCGCGCCCCCTGGAAGGAGACCGCCATGGTCCGCATCGTCAACCAGTCCCTGACCGCCACCCACGCGCCGATCTCCGACGCGGACGCCCGCCGCGCCGCCCGGCGCCTCGCCCGCACGGCCGCCCGCAACCCGCTGCGCCGCGTCCGCGTCGACTGCGAGCCGCACGCGGTGCGCGACCCGCTCGCGACGCTCGGCGACCGCGTCTGGTGCGACACGCACGCCGACTGGGCGACGGTCGTCGAGGTCACCGAGTAAGCCCACGAGCCCGCACCACCGACACGACCCGACCCGGCACGACGACCGGTCCGAGAGACCACGAGAGAGGAGGTGACCCCGGTGTCCGGAGTCCTGGTCCTGAACGCGGGCTACGAGCCCCTGCACCGGGTGAGCCTGCAGCACGCGGTGCGGATGCTGCACCGGCGGGTCGCGGTCGTCGAGGAGGCGGTCGCGGGCAAGCGGTTCGGGCAGTACCCGCTGCCGGCGGTCCTGCGGCTGGTGCGGTACGTGCAGATGCGCTGGCGGCACCGGGCCGGCGCGCCGCCGTGGTCGCGGGCCGGTGTCCTGCGGCGTGACGGCCACGTCTGCGCCTACTGCGGGACACGCGGTGCGAGCACCGTCGACCACGTGATGCCGCGGTCGCGGACCGCCGACCCGAACACGTGGCTCAACACGGTGGCGTGCTGCGGTCGGTGCAACAACCGCAAGCGGGACCGGACGCCCGACGAGGCCGGCATGCGGCTCCGGTACGCGCCGCGGGTGCCGAGCCACGCCGAGCTCCTCGACCTCTGACGACGGACCGCTCTCCAGCGAGGAGGGCGGTCCGTCGTCGTGCGCACCGGCTCGTCCGCGTGAGGCGTCGTCGAGGCGGGTCAGCCGGCCGCGGCCCGCGCCTGGGCGAACGGCAGCCGGTCGAAGACGATCGTCATGTGCGTGATGCGCCCGCCCGCGACGCGCACCCACTCGGCGCCCGGCGCGTGCCGGACGAGCGTGGAGTCGGTGTCGTAGAGGACGACCGCGGTGTCGTCGTCGCCGAACGCGCCGAGGATCTCCGTGCGGGTGGTCGACGTCGCGAACGGGCCCATGAACGCACGGAACGCGTCGATGCCGGTCACGGGCCCGCCGGGGGAGTCGCAGACGACGTCGTCGGCGACGAGCGCCATCGCGGCGTCGACGTCGTGGCGGCTCCACGCGCGGTGGTAGTCGAGGGCGGTCTGCAGGGCGCGTCCGGTCATCGTGGGTCCTCCTGGTCGTCGGGACTGGCACTCGTACCGACACCGGGAGGACGGCTGTCGGAACGGTCTCGTACGGTCCGGTGTCATGGAGCCGGTCGGCACGACCCTGGACGCGGCACGGGCCGGTGACGAGGACGCGTTCGCCGCGCTCACCGGTCCGCACCTGCGCGAGCTGCACGTGCACTGCTACCGCATGCTCGGCTCGCTCGACGACGCAGACGACGCGCTGCAGGACGTGCTGCTCGCCGCGTGGCGCGGCCTGCCGTCGTTCGCGGGGCGCGCGTCGGTCCGCACCTGGCTCTACACGATCGCGACGCACCGCTGCCTCAACGTCCTGCGCACAGGCCGGCGACGGCCCGCCGAGGTCGCGCTGCCCTTCGACGCCCCGCCGCCCGACGCGCTCGACGACCTGACGACGCTCCAGCCCTACCCCGACGCGTGGATGCCGACCGCCCCCGTCGCGCACGGCCCCGACGCGCGGTGGGAGGCCGCCGAGTCGATCGAGCTCGCGTTCGTCGCCGCGCTGCAGGCGCTGCCGCCGCGCCAGGTCGCGGCCGTCGTCCTGGC
>NZ_JAAXOY010000028.1 GCF_012396155.1 Cellulomonas septica
GTCGGTGCCCCGTGCTCTCGTCGCGCACGTCCCGCCGCCCCCCGGCGACCCGGCCGGACCCGCCGGCACGTACGGCGCCGCACCCGTGCGTCGACCCACGTCCGCGTACCGCGCCGACGGCTCGTCCGGGCTGCCGCCCGTGCTGCCCCCCGACGACGGTCTCGAGTCCTTCGACGAGCTCGGCTGGGGCGAGCCCGACGCCCCCGAGCGCCGCCGCTTCGACCCCACCAAGCTCGTGCTCGCGGTCGTCGCCGTCGCCGTGGTCATCGGCGTCGTGCTGGCCTTCCGGGCGCTCTTCTCGTCGCTCGACCCCGGGGACACCGGGGCGCAGCCCGACGACCAGACGCAGGAGCAGCCCGCCGAGTCCGCGGCACCGGAGCAGCCCGGTGAGACGCCCGCAGGTGAGGCGCCCGCCGCTGCCGCCCCCGTGATCGCCTCGACCACGTCGTTCGACCCGTCCGACTCCGACGGCGAGCACGAGGAAGCCGTCGCCCGCGCCTACGACGGCGACCCGTCGACGTTCTGGTACACCCAGACGTACAAGCGCGACGACTTCGCCGGCTTCAAGAACGCCGTCGGCTACATCGTCAACCTCCAGGGCCCCTCGACGCTGTCGAAGGTGACGCTGCACGTCAACGGCACCGGTGGGAACGTCGAGATCCGGAACACCACCGCAGCCGACCCCGGCGGCGGCACCGTCCTCGCGTCCGGGCCGGTCGGGCCCGACACGGTGTTCGAGTTCGACCCCGTCGAGGCGTCGACCGTCGTCGTGTGGATCACCCAGCTCCCGACCGCCGCCGACGGCGGCTTCCGCCTCGAGCTCAACGAGATGTCGCTCGGCTGACCCCGACCGCACGGACCGCACGACCGCACGGAGGGCTGCTCGCCGCCACGCGCCCCGGCGGTCGGGACCTGGAACAGATCCGGCCTACGATCGGTTGAGCGAACAGCCCGCAGCCGGCACCCCGCCGGCCCGCCGTACCCCAAGGACTCACGTGAGCGACCAGCCCAGCACCGTGCGCGACCTCGTCATCGTCGGATCGGGCCCCGCCGGCTACACGGCCGCGATCTACGCGGCCCGCGCCGGTCTCGCGCCTCTCGTCGTCGCCGGCTCCGTCACCGCCGGTGGCGCGCTCATGAACACCACCGAGGTCGAGAACTTCCCCGGCTTCCCCGACGGCATCCAGGGCCCCGAGCTCATGGACGCGCTGCAGAAGCAGGCTGAGAAGTTCGGCGCCGAGGTGCTGTGGGACGACGCCGTCGCGCTCTCCCTCGAGGGAGACGTCAAGACCGTCACCGTCTCCGGCGGCGAGACGTACGCCGCGCGCGCCGTCATCCTCTCCACCGGGTCCGCGTACCGCGAGCTCGGCCTCGACGACGAGAAGCGGCTGTCCGGACGCGGCGTGTCCTGGTGCGCCACCTGCGACGGGTTCTTCTTCCGCGACCAGGAGATCATCGTCGTCGGCGGTGGCGACTCCGCCGTCGAGGAGGCCACCTTCCTCACGCGGTTCGGCAAGCGCGTCACGCTCGTGCACCGCCGCGACCAGCTCCGCGCGTCCAAGATCATGGCCGACCGTGCCGCGTCCGACCCCAAGATCGAGTTCGCGTGGAACTCCGAGGTCGTCGCGATCCACGGCGAGGACAAGGTCACCGGCGTCACCCTGCGCGACACCGTCACGGGCGAGACGCGCGAGCACCCCGCCACCGGCGTGTTCGTCGCGATCGGCCACGTGCCGCGCACCGACCTGCTCGTCGGGCAGGTCGAGCTCGACGACAACGGGTACGTCTCGGTGCAGGGTCGCTCCACGCTGACCAACATCCCGGGCGTCTTCGCCGCCGGCGACGTCGTCGACCACACCTACCGCCAGGCGATCACCGCGGCCGGCTCCGGCTGCGCCGCCGCGCTCGACGCGCAGCACTACCTCGCCGCGCTCGGCGACACCGCGCACGACGTCGTCGACCCGGTGCCCCCGACCGTCGCGCCCGTCCTCGTCCAGGAGGTCTGATGAGCACCCTCACCGCCGTCACCGACGACACGTTCCAGTCCGAGGTCCTCGACTCCCCCATCCCGGTCATCGTCGACTTCTGGGCGCCCTGGTGCGGCCCGTGCCGCATGGTCGCCCCCGTCCTCGACGAGCTCGCCGCGCAGTACGACGGCCGCGTCAAGATCGTCAAGGTCAACGCCGACGAGAACCCGCAGGTCACCGGCGACTACGGGATCGTCTCGATCCCCACGCTCAACGTGTACGTCGGCGGGGAGCTCGTGAAGTCCGTCATCGGCGCCCGTCCCAAGGCGTTCTACGCCGGCGAGATCGAGGACGTCCTCACCGCCGCCTGACGTCAGCCGCACGACCCACGGGCCGCCGCTTCCCACCAGGGACGGCGGCCCGTCCGTCTGCCGTCCGGCGTCGCCCGCGTCACCGGTCGCACAGCCCGCCGCCCGTCGTCGTCGCCCCTGGTCAGCAGGCAGGACCCGCGCACCAGCGCGTCGCGTGCAGGTGGCGGCGTCCCGACGGTCGGAGCGTCCCTCGCCACAACCCGTCGCCCGTCCCCTCACGCAGTCCGTCGCCCGTCCCCTCACACCGCCCGTCCCCTCCCACGGCCCGTCGCCCGTCGCCCTGCAAAGCCCGTAGCCCGTCACCGCGAACAGCCCCTCGCCCGCCCCTCGCACCAGCCGGTCGCCCGCGTCCTCGCCTCCGCGCGCACGCGACTCGCAGCGGCTCCGACCTCCGCCGGCCCCGACCTGCACGGGACCCGCACGTCTCGCCGCACGCCTGCTGCGCGGGCGCGGCGTCGTGACGTGCGACACTGCCAGGATGACCACGCAGCCTGGGCCCCCGCGCGAGACGTCGGGCGGCCACCCCACGTCCTCCGCCGCGGCGGGCACCGGCACGCGCCTCGACCCCTGGCTCTCGGCGTACGCCGAGCGCACGCACGGCATGCGCGCCTCCGAGATCCGCGCCCTCTTCGCCGTCGCGAACCGACCCGAGGTCGTCTCGCTCGCGGGCGGCATGCCGTTCCTCGAGGGTCTCCCCCTCGACGACCTCGCGGAGCTCGCCGCGCGCGTCGTCGCGACCCGCGGCCTCCAGGCGCTCCAGTACGGCTCCGGCCAAGGCGACGAGACGCTCCGCGAGCAGATCCTCGACGTCATGCGGCTCGAAGGCATCGACGCCCACCCCGACGACGTCGTCGTGACCACCGGGTCGCAGCAGGCGCTCGACCTCGTGACCAGGATCTTCGTCGACCCGGGTGACGTCGTCGTCGCCGAGGCCCCCTCGTACGTCGGCGCCCTCGGCGTCTTCCGCGCCTACCAGGCCGACGTCGTGCACGTCCCGATCGACGCCGACGGGCTCGACCCCGACGCGCTCGAGGCGACACTCGCGTCGCTCGCCGCCGCAGGTCGCACCGTCAAGCTCCTGTACACGGTGCCGAACTTCCACAACCCTGCCGGAGTCTCCCTGTCGGCCGAGCGCCGCCCGCGCGTCCTCGAGATCGCGCAGCGGTACGGCGTCCTCGTCGTCGAGGACAACCCGTACGGGCTGCTCGGCTTCGACACCGAGCCGCGCGCCGCGATCCGGTCGCTCGACGCCGACGGTGTCGTCTACCTCGGGTCGTTCTCCAAGACCTTCGCGCCCGGTTACCGCGTCGGCTGGGTCGTCGCCCCGCACGCCGTCCGCGAGAAGCTCGTCCTGGCCTCCGAGTCCGCGATCCTCTGCCCGTCGAACGCGTCTCAGCTCGCGATCTCCACCTACCTGTCCACCGCGGACTGGCGCGGCCAGATCAAGGTCTACCGCGAGCAGTACCGCGAGCGGCGCGACGCCATGGTGTCCGCGCTCGCCGAGCACCTGCCCGAGGCGTCGTGGAACGTCCCCGACGGCGGCTTCTACACCTGGGTCAGGCTGCCCGACGGCCTCGACGCCAAGGACATGCTGCCGCGTGCCGTCACCGCGCGCGTCGCGTACGTGCCGGGCACCGCGTTCTACTTCGACGGCTCCGGCGCCGACCACATGCGACTGTCGTTCTGCTACCCGACGCCCGAGCGCATCCGCGAGGGCGTGCGGCGGCTCGCGGGCGTCGTCGCCGGGGAGCGCGAGCTCGTCGAGCTGTTCGGCACCAACGCCGGCGGCGCGTCCGACAGCGTGCAGTCCCCCGGTCCTGACGTCGCCTGACCTCGCGCGTCCGTACCACTGCCGTGGCTGCCCCGCCGATCGCTCGCCCGATGTCCGCCGTGCCGGCCGACCCCGGGGTCGCGCGCCGGGGATCCGCCCGGCGCCTGGTCGTACCGGTCCTCCGAGTTGCGTCCGTCGTCTCAGGCGGCCACGCGACCCGCGTCTGGCTGGTCGACCCCTGCATGGCGCGCCGAGCATCCGCCCGACGCCTCGACGTCCTCGTCGTCGATCCGGCGTCCGCGCTCTCGCGTGTCCGCTCGACGTCCGTCGTGGCTGCGGCGGCCCCGACGTCGGCCGCACACCGTACGCGTCGATCGCGAGGAGCCGAGGGCTCGACATCCCGTGGTGATCACGCACGTCCCCGCCCGCACCGGCACGCGACCCACCGCCCTCGTCCTCGTCCTCGTCCTTTGTCGCCTCACGTCCTCGGAGGAACCACGTCGTGACCATCTCGCCTTCGCCGCGCGTCGCCGTTCTCGCGGGCGGCCTCTCGCACGAGCGTGACGTGTCGCTTCGCTCCGGGCGGCGCGTCGCCGAGGCGCTCCGGTCCGTCGGCGTCGAGGTGTCGATCCACGACGTCGACTCCGACCTCGTGCCCGCGCTCGGCGATCTCCGCCCCGACCTGGTGTGGCCGCTCCTCCACGGTGCGTCCGGTGAGGACGGCTCCGTGCGCGACGTGGTGCAGCTCCTCGGCCTGCGGCTCCTCGGTACCGGCCCGCGCGCCAGCCGTGTCGCCTGGAGCAAGCCGATCGCGAAGACGATCGTCGCCAGGGCCGGGCTCGCGACACCCGAGTTCGTCACGCTTCCGCAGTCGCTCTTCCGCGAGCTCGGTGCCGGCCGCGTCCTCGACACCGTCGTCACGCGGCTGGGGCTGCCGCTCGTCGTGAAGCCGTCGCGTGGCGGGTCGGCGCTCGGCGTGAACCTCGTGACGTCCGCCGACGACCTGCCCCGCGCCATGGTCGACTGCTTCGCCTACAGCGACACCGCGCTCATCGAGCGGGCGGTCGTCGGGACGGAGGTCGCGGTCAGCGTCGTCGACACGGGCGACGGTCCGGTGGCTCTCCCACCCGTCGAGATCGTGACCGACGGCGCGTACGACTACGACGCGCGCTACAACCCCGGGCGGGTCGAATACTTCATCCCTGCCCGGCTCGACGACGACGCCGCCACCGCCGTCCGCGAGGCCGCCGTGACCGCACACCGGTCGCTCGGGCTCACGCGCCTGTCGCGCACGGACCTCATCGTCGACGACGAGGGGCAGGCGTGGTTCCTCGAGGTCAACGTCGCCCCCGGGATGACCGAGACCTCACTCCTGCCGCAGGCAGCCGAGGGCGCTGGGCACAACCTTGGCGACTTGTACCGATCGCTGGTACTGGCTTCCCTCGAGTGACGCGAAGGGGCGCGAACCCGCAGGTCCGCGCCCCTTTCGTCACCGTTCCGACGTCCTGACGGGTCAGTTCTTCAGCAGGCCCGGGTCCTCGGGCGCCAGGCTCTCGAGGATGCGGTTGAGATCCTGCACCGAGGCGAACTCGACGGTGAGCCGGCCACGCGTCTTCCCGAGTGCCACCTTGACCCGCGTGTCGAATCGGTCCGACAGCCGCGCGGCGAGGTCGTCGAGCGCCGCGTTGCGGTCCCCCGCTCGCGGCGCCGCCCGACGCGTCGGGGTCGCACCGTCGACGCCGAGCGACACGATCTCCTCGACCGCGCGCACCGAGAGTCCTTCGGCGACGATGCGCTGCGCGAGTCGCTCGATCGCCGCGCCGTCGCTCAGACCGAGGAGAGCGCGAGCGTGGCCGGCCGAGAGCACGCCCGCGGCGACCCGACGCTGGACCAGCGGGGGCAGCTTGAGCAGACGGAGCGTGTTCGAGATCTGCGGCCGCGACCGGTGGATCCGGGTCGCGAGCTCCTCGTGCGTGCAGCCGAAGTCGTCCAGCAGCTGCTGGTACGCCGCCGCCTCCTCGAGCGGGTTCAGCTGGGCGCGGTGCAGGTTCTCCAGCAGCGCGTCGCGCAGCAGGTCGGAGTCCTCGGTGTCCCGCACGATCGCCGGGATCGTGTCGAGGCCGGCTGCCTGCGTCGCGCGCCAGCGGCGCTCGCCCATGATCAGCTCGTAGCCGTCCTCGACCGCGCGGACGACGACGGGCTGGAGGACGCCGATCTCGCGGATCGAGCCGACGAGCTCGTCCAGCGCCTCCTCGTCGAAGACGGTGCGCGGCTGGCGCGGGTTAGGCCGGATCGCGCCGACCGGAAGCTCGGCGAAGCGGGCGCCCGGGACCGGGACAAGGCCGTCGAGGTCCGTGTCGACCACCGCGGCCGTGGTGCCGTTCGACCCGGCCTTGCCGTCCGAACCCGGCGCACCGTCGGCCGACCCAGCCGTCGACGGCGACGCCCCGTCGACGCTCACCGCACTGTCGACCCCGTCGCGCGGCGCGACCTCGCTCGGAGTCACCTCCTGCACCAGGGCTGCAGCGGCCGTCGCGCCGTAGGTCGCCGCCCCGTTGGTCGCCGCCCCGTTGGTCGCCGCCCCGTTCGTCGTCGCCCCGTCGGTGGCGCTGTCCGGAACGCTTGCGGACGAAGCCCCCACCGTGGCGGCCTCCTCCGTCGAAGAAGCGCTCGCGCCTTCGGCGGCGGTCGTCGCCGCAGCGTTGTCGCGCTTGGCGTCGGGGAAGAACACGTCGACCGGACGCTCGCCCGACGGCCTCTGGCCGTCGAGTCCTGTCGGGATGAGTGCCCCGAGACCCCGGCCGAGCCCGCGTCGCTTCTCGCTCACTGGTCCTCCTGATGTGCGGCCATGACAGGCTCGCCGTGGTGCTGCTCGTGGGTCGCGGCGACGGCGGTCGGCGCGGCGGTGTGCGGGTCGATCGCGGTGTGCTGGTCGCCGGCGGCGGAGTCCGTGTGCTCGGCGTGGCCGTGCGTGACCGACTCGGCGGCCACGCTGGCCGACGCGACACCGTCGGCGCCGTCGGTCGATCCGTCGGTCGTGGCAGCACCACGCTCGGCGATCTCGCGCGCTGCCTCCAGGTATGCCAGGGCGCCCGAGGAACCCGCGTCGTACGTCATCACCGTCTGGCCGTAGCTGGGCGCCTCCGAGATCCTGACCGACCGCGGAACCGTGGTCCGCAGGGTGCGGTCCGGGAAGTGCGTCCGCACCTCCTCGGCGACCTGCTGCGCGAGGTTGGTCCGTGCGTCGTACATGGTGAGCAGGATCGTCGAGACGTGCAGATCGGGGTTGAGGTGGGCCTGGATCAGCTGGATCGACTTGAGGAGCTGGCTGAGCCCTTCAAGCGCGTAGTACTCGCACTGGATCGGGATGAGCACCTCGCGTGCGACCACGAACGCGTTGACCGTCAGCAGCCCCAGGCTCGGCGGGCAGTCGACGAAGACGTAGTCGATCGGCTCGAGCCCCTGCGCCGCGCGCCACTCCAGGTACCGGTCGAGGGCGTTCCGCAGGCGCGTCTCCCGGGCGACCATCGAGACGAGCTCGATCTCCGCACCCGACAGGTCGATCGTCGCGGGCAGGCACCACAGGTTGGGGACGTCGGGACTCTCCTGCACGGCCTCCTCGATCGGGGCGCCGTCGACCAGCACCTCGTAGATTGACGGGGTGCCGGCACGGTGGTCGATGCCGAGCGCCGTGGACGCGTTGCCCTGCGGGTCGTTGTCGAGCACCAGCACGTTCAGACCGGCCTGGGCCAGCGCCGCCGCCAGGTTGACCGTGGTGGTCGTCTTGCCGACGCCGCCCTTCTGGTTCGCGACGGTGATCACCCGCGTCGCGGACGGACGCGGGAACCGGCGGCCACGAAGCTCGATCCGGCGGCGCGCGTCCAGCTGCAGCTCGGCCATCAGCGGCGTCTCGTGATCCGCCTGCGGGAGGCTGTTCACGAGCGCGGCGCGGCGGTGCTCGTCGCTGTCGACGTGGAGAGGGCCGGGGTCACCGCTGGCAGACAGCGGCCAGTGCTCAGGGTTCACGTGCAGTTCGTTGTCCTCATCGGGCGCCGCGGCGCGGTCGTCGAGACCGCTCGGGATGCTGGTCTCCGCAACCCCGTACGCCCGTTCGTCGCTCTCCGGTCCAGCCGCCTCGGGCTCCGTGGCGGACTCACGACCAGCGGACGACTGATCCGCGGTGCCGGCTGCACCGGGTGCAGCAGGGTTGTCGACAGATTCTCCCCCATCAACGTCGACCCCCGTGACCGTCGAGAGGGTGCTTTCCGTCGTCTCTTCCTCAGCTGCGTGGAAGTCGTTCGGCGCCGACGCCGTCGGCTCGTGGAAGATCCGGACGCTGCCCTCGTCGGTGCGCACTCCTGTTTCACGTGAAACGGAGTGGGAGTCCTGGGACTCGTCAGTGCCGAACGGAGTGGCGCCGCCCGAACCGTCGGACGCACGCTCGGCGGTCATTCCAGAGGGGGCGGAGGGCTGGTCGCTGACGGCGGTCGCGCGCCACTCCGGAACCGACGGCCGCGAACCCGCGTCGGACTGCCGCGCGTCGTACCCCGCCTCTGACGGCTCGACGCCGCGCTCGTCGTCGGGTGCCGATGTCCAGCCCTGACCCTGGGCGGGTCCCCACGACCCGTTGGGCGTCGGTGTTGGCGCCGTCGTTCCACGTGAAACGTCAGCGAACCCCGCGTCGGCGGCCCCGAACGGCTCACCCTCTGCGTCGCCCGGAACGCCCGGGGCGCCCTGTGCGACCTCACCGCTCCCCCACGCGAGGCCGTCGGCCGCCGGCGAGTAGGCGTCGCCGCTGGCCGTCGCGCCGCTCTCGGTCGGTGGGGTGTGCGGGTCCGTCGCCGCGGTTCCGTCCGGCGTCCACACGGGCACCTCGGGTTCCACTCCGCCCGGCGCGGCGCTGAACGGTGTCGGCGCTGGCATCAGGTTCGGCTCCGCCGACACCGGCTCCGCCTTGCGCTTCTTCCTACCGAACACCTGCCACCTCCCGTACGACTCGGACGACTCGAGTGGGCTCGACTCCCGCGATCGTCGACGCCAAGGCCACCTCGGCAACGCCAGCACCCCACTTCTTCCCGACGTGCTTGGCGTCCTGCACTTCCTGCTCCGCCTTGTCGCCCTTGAGCGCCACGAGGACGCCGCCCGGGCGCAGGAGCGGGAGTGCCATGCGGTAGAGCTTGTCGAGCGCGGCGACTGCGCGTGCCGTGACCGCATCACCGACGAGTCGGCCGTGGACGTCCTGGGCTCGGTTCCGCTCGACGATCGCGTTGTCGAGCTTCAGATGCGCGGCGACCTCGGTCAGCCAGTCGGTACGCCGCTCCATCGGCTCCAGGAGCACGACCTCGCACTCGGGTCGCATCGCGGCCACCACGATGCCCGGCAGTCCGGCACCGCTCCCGAGATCGATGATCCGCCCTTGCTCCGGTAGGAACGGCACGACCGCTGCGGAGTTCAGCAGATGGCGAGACCACAGCCGTGTGACCTCACGGGGTCCGACCAAGCCGCGGAGTACGCCCTCGTCGACGAGCATCGAGTGAAACCCAGCGACCGCCGTCCACGCGTCCCCGAAGAACTCGGCCACGGCAGGGTCGCCCGTGAGGGGATCGTCAGCGCCTGCCACCTCGGGGGCCTCACCCGTCACTACGTCCCCCGTTTCACGTGAAACAACGCTTCGTGTCGCGCCCCTCGGCTCGCCGTTCACACCAGCAAGCGTCCTCTCGAGCCGCTCGTGCGCCGCGGCGACGACCCACCGTACCGTGCGGTCCTGCACCTCTCCGGACGATCCACAGGCGGGTCGCGGACCCATCACCGACATCCCGCCCGACACGCCGACGCCGCGCGGCGACCTTGTCTCGAACGCCGCACACGGCCGTCATCTCGGCGCCGCGAATAGCGATCAATGCTCGCGCCCGACGACGCATCCGTGTCCGTCGGCACCCTCTTGTGCCTCCCCCCGCCCGCCCGGTGCTACGCGGGCCTCCGCGGGAGATCACCACTTCGACGGATGAGGTAACCGGACCCGGTGCCGGTGCGCGCCTCGCCGCTCACGTCGCCCACAGCCTGAGGCCTGGCGCCGATGTCTCGTACCCTGCCCCCACCGACACACTCGCGCCGCGCCCCGATCGATGCTCAAGACGGCTCTCCCTGCTCGTCACTGCCGTTGCGACGTCGGTACACAGCGGGCGACGCGTGACCTGAGCGCCGCGTGTGTCCGTGCACGACGGCAGCAGACGGCGTCCTACGGACAGCCATCGACGCACGGCCTGTGACGTGCGGCACTCGCCGCATGGCGGTCAGCGCACGGCGCGCTTCACGCGGCCTTGCGGGCGCCCGGCGCCCCTGTTCGACGCGCTCCTCTCGTCCTCCGTAGCCGGCGTCCCTGACCGCGCCACTTGGTCGTAACTCGCGTGCCGCACTCCTCTCGCCGCATGTTCCCTGCGCCGCGATCTGCGCTCTCATGCTCAGATCCCGGATGTTCGCCGCTGCCGCTCGCCGACTGACTGCCCACGCGCCAAGCGCACTGTGCGCTCCCGCTCGTGCTACTGCTCCTTGTTCCCCAGCCACCACTCCAACTCCTTGCTCCCCGCCGCCGCTGCCACTTCTCCTCCTTGCTCCTCACCTCTCCTGCGCGCCGCTACCCGCCGCGCGCTCCCGGCCCGCCCGGCCTCGCCACCCGCCGCCCCACCCGTCCCCCCCGTAGAGCACCGCTCGGTCCTCTGTCCCACTGGCCACCGGCCCTACGCACCTTTGGCGACCGTCGGCCCCGACCCCGCCGTCCCGCCGGGACGGCGGCCGCAGACGAGACCGTCGCGGAGATCTCTGCGGTCAGCGAGGACGGCCGCACGTTCGTCCACACGGACGCGCTCGCGCGGCGGATCGGCTTCGTCGACCTCACGGACCTGTCGCACCCGGCGGGCCTCGGCACGCTCGACCTGCACGCAGGACTGGGAGTCGGCGAGCACGCCGAGCCGACGTCGGTCGCGGTCGTGGGAGACCACGTGCTCGTCGTCGTCGACACCTCCGCGTCCTTCACGGACCCGTCGGGCGTGCTCGCGGTCGTGGACCTGAAGACCCACGCGCTCGTCCGCACGCTCGACCTGGGCGGCCAGCCGGACTCGATCACGCTGTCGCCGGACCGGCACCGTGCGGCGATCGCGATCGAGAACCAGCGCGACGAGGACGCGACGCCGGCCGCCGGCAAGAAGGGCGACCTCCCGCAGCTCCCGGCCGGGTTCGTGCAGCTCGTCGACCTGACCGACCCGGCGACGCCGTCGACGTGGAGCACGCGTGCCGTGCCGTTCACCGCGGAGGACGGGTCGGCGCTGCCGTCGTTCGTCGCCGCGGGCCTCGACACCCCGCAGGACCCGGAGCCCGAGTACGTCGCGTTCGACCCGACGGGCACGACGGTCGCCGTGACGCTCCAGGAGAACAACGGCGTGGCGCTCGTCGACGCGGCGACCGGCACGGTGAGCCGCGTGTTCAGCGCGGGCACGGCGTCGGTCAGCGGCATCGACGTGAAGAAGGACGGCCGGATCGACCAGACCGGCGCGATCCCGGCGACGCCGCGCGAGCCCGACGTGGTCGCGTGGCTCGACGCGGACCACCTGGCGACGGCCGACGAGGGCGACTGGAAGGGCGGCACGCGCGGCTGGACGGTGTTCGACACCGAGGGCCGGGTCGTCTGGGCGGCGGGTGCCGAGCTCGAGCGGCTCGCGGTCCGCGTCGGCCTGCACACCGAGGACCGCGCCGCCAAGAAGGGCGTCGAGCCCGAGGGGCTGGCCGTCGCGACGTTCGGCGGCACGCCGTACGCGTTCGTCGGCTCGGAGCGCTCGAACTTCGTCGCCGTCTACGACGTGACCGACGCGACCGCGCCGCGGTTCGTCCAGGTCCTCGCGACGACGAACGGCCCGGAGGGTCTGCTGCCGGTGCCGTCGCGCGGCCTGCTGCTCGTGTCGAGCGAGGAGGACGACGCGTCCGTGCTGGTCCGCTCGTCGGTCTCGGTGTTCGGCTTCGGTGCGGCGCACGCGTCGGCCGCCGGGCCCCCGGAGTTCCCGTCGGTGGTCTCCGCCGACGACGCGGCAGGGAACCCGATCGGCTGGGGTGCGCTCGGCGCCCTCACGGCCGACCCGACCGACGACGACCGCCTCTGGTCGGCCACGGACGCCGCGTACAGCCCGACGCGCCTGCTCGCGCTGGACGTCGCGTCGACGCCGGCGGTGATCGACCGCGAGGTGACCGTCACGCAGGGCGGCACGCCCGTGGGCCTGGACGTCGAGGGTGTCGCCGCACGAGCGGGAGGCGGGTTCTGGCTCGGCGTCGAGGGCGCGACGGGCACGGGCAACCAGCTCGTCCGCGTCGACGCGTCCGGCGCCGTCGTCGAGACCGTCGCGCTGCCCGTCGACGTCACCGCGGGGCTCACCAAGTGGGGCGTCGAGGGGGTCGCGGTCGCGACGGACGGCGGCGGCGAGCACGTGTTCGTCGCGCTGCAGCGGGGCCTCACGACGGACCCGGGCGGCCTCGGCGGCGCGGCGCGGATCGGCCGCTACGACGTCGCCACGTCGTCGTGGACCTGGTTCGCCTACCCGCTCGAGACCACCGCGACGGCCGGCGACTGGATCGGGCTGTCCGAGGTGACGGTCGTCGACCACGACACCCTCGCGGTCGTCGAGCGCGACAAGCTCAACGGGCCGACCGCCCGGGTCAAGCGCGTCTACGCCGTCGACCTGCCCGCCGACCCGGCACCCGGCACGGTCGCGACGCTGACGAAGACGCTCGCGCACGACGTCCTGCCCGACCTGCGCGCCACGCACGGCTGGACGCAGGAGAAGCTCGAGGGCCTCACGGTCGGCGGCGACGGCACCGTCTGGGCGATCACGGACAACGACGGCGTCCTCGACGCGACCGGCGAGACGGTCCTGCTCGACCTGGGCCGCGCGTCCGACGTCTTCGCGGGCCACCTCGACCCGGCCCCGACGCCGTCCCCGACGCCCACCGCGTCGCCGTCCGCCTCGCCGTCGGTCATCCCGGCGCCGGGCGACGTACCCGGCGCAGGCCCGGTCCGG